>DATLKH010000028.1:0-2978 GCA_035538475.1 Candidatus Dormiibacterota bacterium
GCCACCTCGGCGTCGATAGCGGCGCGTTCTGCCTGCACCTTCGCGTACTGGTCTGCCAGCTGGACCTCCAGCTTTTGCTCGACCGCGATCGCCGCATTCTCTGTCGCCAGGTTCTTTTCCATGTCGGCCTCGGTCGCCTGCTGCTGCTTGAGCAGGTTGAGCACCTGGCCCTTCTGCAGATCCAACTGGTTCTGGGCGATGGCCACCTGGCGGTGCTGCGCATCGAGGTCAATCAGCAGGCGCTGGTCCGAGTGCGCGACCTGCTGTGCGCCGACGATGCGGTTGAGCAGCTGGTTGATGTTGCTCGAGGTCAGGACCAGCTGCACGTAGTCGACGTTGCCATGCGTGTTGATGTAGCGGAGCCGCTGGTTGAGGCTCTCCTGGCGCACGCTCGTCAATGCTTCGAGGCGGATGACCGACGCCTCGCCGAATCGGATCTGCCGGTTCAGGTCGTCGATCGCCGCCTGCGTCTGCGCGATGAGCGCCTTCTGCGCATCGATCTGCTTTTTCAGGTTGGCGATGAGCGCATCGATGGCGTTGATCTGAGCTACGGCATCGTTGATCTGCGCCTGGATCGAATCCAGCTGATTCTGGTTGTTGACCTGCTGCCCGATTCCCGCGTTGTAGGCCAGGCATGCCTGGTAAACGGCCGGCGGGTCGCCTGGGTAGCAGTAGATCGCCGAAACGCTGTGCACCGACGCCGGCACGGTCGCGAGCGTCGACAACACGGCAGCAAGGAGGACGCGGGCTTTCCTCTTCAAATCAGATCCTCACATAGCGGCGCACGCCGATATAGCTGCCCAACGCACCCAGCAGCGCCCCCGCGAGCAGCAGGTCGGAGGCAAGGGTCGAAATGAAGGCCGGATCGTACGACATCGGAATGAAACCAACGTCGGATTTGAAGCGATTGACCACCGGTTCGTAGGCGATCACCAGGAGGGACAGCGCGATCGCGGCTGCGATGAGCCCTGTGATCACGCCCTCGAGCACGAACGGGCCACGAACGAACCACTCAGTGGCACCGACGAGCTTCATCACCTCGATCTCTTTGCGCCGGTGATAGACCGCGGTGCGGATGGTGTTCATCACGATCACGATGGAGACGAACAGGAGGATCACGAGCAAGGCGGCGCCCGCCAGCCCGAGCCATTGCGACAGCTGCAGCATCCGGTTGATGAAGTCGCCCTGGTAGTTGGTCGGGTCGGTCGGATCGACGCCGACCCAGTTGCGCGCGAGGGCATCGATGGCCGCGACGTCGCTCAGACTCTTCACCTGGACGTCGAGCTTGGCGTCGAGCGGGTTCCCCTCGATCTGCTGAATGAGGACGCTGTTCTGCGGGTCGCTCTTGAACTGCGTCAGCGCCTCGTCCTTGGTGACGAACTTCACGCTCGCCACGCGCGGGTCGGCAGCGAGCTTTTGTTGGAACTCGTAGACCTGCGTGAGTGGGGTGTCGTCAGCGACGTTGATCGAGATCTCGCTGACCCGCTCTCGGAATCCCTCGAGCACCTGCGAGAGCGCATGCCCGACGAGCAGGTTGATGCCGGCGAGGATGAGAATGAGCGTGATCGACAGCACCGCGGCAAGGCTCACGGCGAGATTTCGCCAGAAGCTCTGCCAGGCGCTATTGAACGCGAACTTGAGGTTGCGCAACATCATCGTGATATCTGCCTGATCTCTCGTCTCGGGCGACCTGTCCCGCGTCGATCGCGATGACACGGCGACGAAGGAGGTCGACGATCTCGCGGTTGTGCGTCGCCATCACCACGGTTGCGCCGCGCGCGTTGATGCGCAGGAAGAGCTGCATGATCTCCCAGCCGGTCGCTGGGTCGAGGTTGCCGGTCGGCTCGTCGGCGATGATGAACCGCGGCGCGTGGACGAGCGCTCGCGCAATGGCGACTCTCTGCTGCTCGCCGCCGGAAAGGTTGGACGGATAGGTGTTTTCCTTGCCGGACAGGCTCACGGTGTCGAGCGCTTCGGCGACCTTCGACTGGATCTTGTTGTCGGGCTGGCCGAGCACGCGGAGCGCAAACGCGACGTTCTCGTAGACGGTGAGATTGGGCAGGAGCTTGAAGTCCTGGAAGACCAGGCCCACCTTGCGCCGGTAGAACGGCAGCTTGCGCCGCTTCATGCGGCCCAGCTCGATGCCGTCGACGAAAATCTTGCCCTTGGTCGGCTTCTCCTCGCGGATTAGGAGCCGCACCAGAGTCGACTTCCCCGCGCCGGACGGGCCGACGAGGAAAAGGAAGTCGCCCTCGGGCACCTCGAGGTTGATGTCGCGAAGGGCTTCAGTTCCAGTCGGGTACGTCTTGAAGACGTGCTGGAAGCTGATTACCGGTCGGGTTGCAAAGTCCGGTGTCAAAACCATTAGCTGCGTCTCTTGCTGGGGCGTTACGCGCCGGCGGGCGCGCGTGGCTAGGTCGCGGGCAGTATAGCGCAGTGAACCGAGGGCTCCAACCCCCTCTCTCGTCGTCAAACACTGGTTTAACGACGGCCGGTTACGAGGCTTGCGCCACCCCTTGGTTTTGGCTCAAGCGCCAGCGCAGCCAGCTCTCGATGAACGGGTCGATCTCGCCGTCCAGCACCGCCTGGGCGTTGCCGACCTCGAGGCCGGTCCGCACGTCCTTGACCAGCGTGTACGGCTGCAGCACGTAGTTCCGGATCTGCGACCCGAACTCGGCCGGCATGACCTGGCCGCGGATCTGGTCGAGGTGCTCGGCGGCCTCCTGCTGCTGGCGCTGGAACAGGCGCGCCTTGAGCACTTTCATCGCGATCTCTCGGTTCTTCGTCTGCGAGCGCTCGTTTTGACACGTGACGACGATGCCGGTGGGCAGGTGCGTGATGCGCACCGCCGAGTCGGTCTTGTTGACGTGCTGGCCGCCGGCTCCCGTCGAGCGATAAGTGTCGATGCGAAGGTCTTGTGGGTTGACGACGATTGCGTCCTCGTCGGTGTTCTCGAGCTCGGGAATAACCTCGACCTG
>DATLKH010000029.1:0-5787 GCA_035538475.1 Candidatus Dormiibacterota bacterium
GCACCCGGGAGGCCTGATGCGGTCAGGCTGGTGCCTTCGATTGGATCGACCGCGACATCGACTTCAGGCTCGAGCCCGTTGCCGATCTCCTCACCGAAATAGAGCATCGGCGCTTCGTCTTTCTCGCCTTCGCCGATCACGACCGTGCCTTTCATGTCCACCGAAGCGAGCGATTCGCGGATCGCTTCGACCGCCCTTGCGTCTGCCGCGTCTTTGTTGCCTCGACCCTGCAGCGGCGCGGCGGCCAAAGCGCCGGCTTCGGTCACGCGCAGCAGCTCGAGGGCCAGGTTTCGAGTCAGCTTGGGCTCGTCGTTATCCATCGCTGTAAGAGTGGAGGTTATAGGTTCAGGCAGTTCCGCGGCGCCGGATCGGCAGCTTGTCGGCTTCGACCCACAGATCGTCTTTGCGAGCCAGCTGGCGGTCGCCCCGGCTGTCGACGTAAACACAAGTGCGCTCGAGAACCGCCGTCACCCGCACCAGAAGGCCGCCAAGCGTGGCCTCGAATCCATCGATCAAGACCTCGTCTTCCTCGAGATCGACCTCGCTGAGCCGGCGAGGCCCGCTGGGCCGGGGACGGGTCGAAAGCTCGAGCTGTGGCCGGGGACCCTGCTGTGGGCTCGGTTTGATCGTCAACCGCGACGATGCCGAGCCGGCCAGGCGGAGCGACTGGCGGGCCGGGGGCGCGGGCCTCGTCTCGCCGCCGCGTGAGGGTTTCGAGGGGCGCGGGGCACGCTGAGGCAGCGGCTTGGGCGCGCGCTGGGGCACGGGCTTGGCGCTCTGAATCTTCGGCGCCGGCGCGCGAGGCGATTTGGGCGGAGCCGGCCTAGCCGCCTTGGCAGCTGAACGAGGAGCTGCCGCCCGGGCAGCGGGCGCCGCGCGTCGTGCCCGGGACGGCTTTTTCGAAGGCTGTTTAGAAGAACTCACCCCAGAATTTTCGGACCCTCCCCACGGGGTTGGCCACGGTCTTCAACGGTACGACGACCGGCTGGACCGCGACCGAGTGGCCCGAGCGCTCATCGGCCGGTTGCGGCACGCCCTCTGGGTGGACCTTGATCACGCCACGATGGACGCCGCCCTCCTGCACGATGAGGGCGCCCACGACCGCATCGCCTTCGAGCCGGCCGCTCGTCGTGATCTTGAGGCGGCTCATGGCGGTGACGTTGCCGCGGACGAGGCCGGCGACCGTCACCCGGTCAGCCTCTATGTCCGCCTCCACGTGTGCCTCCGGTCCCACGAAGAGATCACCGCTGCACTCGATCCGGCCGGTGAAATGGCCGAGGACCCGTCCCGGTCCCGTCAGGTGCAGCTTGCCCGACAGCGAGTCGTCCTTGGCGAGGACGGTCGACTTCGGGTCCAGCCCCAGCGGGTCCGATCCACCGTTCGTCGCTGACGCCGTCTCCAACGCCATATCCGACATGTCCCAATACCTCCCCAGGCCGCCTTCCCCTCCGATTCCTGATTCGTAGGCGGCGCCTTTCCTACGGCAGCATAACCGAGGCTGTGGAAAACCCCAAGTCCCCTGCTGCCTGAGTCGGGAAGATCAGCCGCTCGCGGGAAACCGCACCTTACAAATCCCGATGGGTCGAAAGGTACGCGAGGACCGCCTCTTTCTCGGCCGGCAGCTCGCCTTCCAGGACCATCTCCTCCAGGCGCAGCTTGATTCTCCCCACCTCAGGGCCCGGCGGCAGGCCGGTGAGCCGCATGATGTCCTCGCCCGATACGACAGAGGCCAGGCGGGACGGCTGCTCGGTCCTGACTGCGGTCAGGCGGGCCTGGAGCTCGTCGAGTTTTTGCGGCTCCGGGTAAGCGGAGGCCGCGATATCAGCGCGACCGAGAGCCATCAAGCGCTCCAGCAGGGGACCCGCGTCGCGCGCCAGGCGGCGAACTGCGCCGTCGGTCCATTCCGATCGATAGAAGACGGGTCGCAGATGAAGGCGGACCAACTCAGTCACGATCTCGATCTCTTTCTGGGAAAAGCGCAGCCGCTCGAGCGCCGAGCGCGCGATCCTCGCCCCCACCTCCTCATGCCCGATGAACGTGCCGTCGCCCTTGGCGGTGGCCGGCTTGCCGACGTCATGGAACAGGGCTGCGGTGCGCAGCAGAAGGTCGGGCGCAGTGGCTTGAACAGCGAGCAACGTGTGTCCAAAGACATCGTGCGTGTGGTAGCCCCTCTGCTCGACGCCTTTGCATGCGGCGATCTCCGGCAAGATGACGGCCAGAAGCTCGGATTGGTCGAGCAGCTCCAGCGCCGGCTTGGGCCGTTCGGAAACAAGCATCCGGCGCAGCTCCTCAGCGATTCGCTCCATCGAGATCACCGGAGGGCCAAGGCGTGTGTGCAGCTTGCGCATGGCCGGGATGAGATCTGGAGCGAGCTCGAAACCGAGCTCGGCTGCAAACCTGATGCCGCGCAGCATCCGGAGCGGGTCGTCCGCGAACGTGCGCAGCGGATCGGTCGGGGTGCGCACGATCCTCGCCACGAGGTCGGCCCGGCCGCCCAGCGGGTCGTGGATCGCCCCGTCGAAATCCATCAGGAGCGTATTGATCGTGAAGTCGCGACGGCGAAGGTCTTCTTCAAGCGTCGCGGGCCTGACGTCGGGCTTGCGCGACTCTGGCGCATAGGACTCGGCGCGCGCGGTCACGAATTCGACCAGGTGCCCGGGCAACGCCACCTGCGCCGTGCCGAAGCGTTCGAACGTCACGGGAGGACGCGCACCGCTGAGCTCCGCAAAGCGTCGAGCCAGGTCTGCGGCGTCGCCGTTCTCGACCACCACGTCAGGATTGGGATGCGTCCGACCGAGCAGCTCGTCGCGTACATAGCCGCCGACGATCCATGCCTTGACCCCGGCCTCTGACGCGGCGCGCTTCAAGAGCCGCAGCAGCTCTTCGTCCGTTACTGGTTGAGGCGCGCCCATTCCACCGCTCCGACCTGCCCCGCGCGATCTCCAAGTCGAGCGCGGCGCACGCGAGGCCGGCGGGCGGGCTTGATGAAGGGTGAGGAGCGGAGGGTTTCGAGCATGGTCGGCTGCACCAGCTCCCATGACCGCGAAACTCCGCCGCCGATCACAAAGAGCTCGGGATCAAATGCGTTGGTCAGGCTGATCAGCCCGATTCCCATGTAGCGAGCGGCACGCTGCACGACCATCCGCGCGTGTCGATTCCCGCGCGCCGCCTCGGCGAAGAGCTCTGATGCCGCATGACCGGTCTCCCGCGCGAGGTTGGCGCCGCCGATGAAAGCCTCGAGGCACCCGCGCTGTCCGCATGAGTCGAGCGGACCGTCTGGGTCGATGATCATGTGGCCGATTTCGCCCGCAGTTCCGTGCGCGCCGCGGTGCAGCTCGCCGTCGATGATCAAGCCGCCGCCGACGCCGGTCGACCACGTGATGTAGATCATGTTCTTGGTGCCGCGTCCGGCGCCGCGGTGAAACTCACCGAGGCCTGCCATGTCGGCATCGTTCGCAAGCAGGACTCGAGCGCCGGTGGCCCGGCTCATCATCGCTTGGAACGGCACGTTCCGCCACGGCAGGTTGGGTGGATTGACGAGAACCCCTCGCTTGAGATCGATCGGCCCTGGAGCCGCGATCGTGATCGCCTTCACCTTTTCGCGGCCGCGGTGTCGGTCGATCTCAGTCGCAGCCCACTCGACCATGGCTTGTGGCGTGGGCACCAGATGAGTCTTGGTTTTGATGCTCGCGATCAGGTGGCCGTCAGAACGCGCTAGCGCGACGCGCACCTGTGTACCGCCGAGGTCTATTCCAGCCAGCACAGCGCGATTAGGGTACTTGCTGGATAGTCCGGACTATGCCGCATGATCGCGCGCGAAAAGCACGGATCGTCGCGACGATCCGTCACTCAGAGGTTGGGGACGAGATAACACGCCAGCGCCGGCACTCGCGTGCTCGAACTCGCCCTGAATTGCGCGAACGCCGGCACTCGCAGCTTTGTGGTCGAGGCTACGAGGCTATGAGCTGCTGACCCCGCAGAGCGCCGAGGATCGCGATCGGACCGCGCGCCCGGTTGAACGTGTAGAAGTGGAGGCCCGGCACGCCGGCTTCGATCAGCTCGGCGCACTGCTCGGTGCAGTGCTCCACACCAAGCTCACGAATCGCTTCGTCGTCGGCAGCCGAGTCGATCGCGGCCTGCAGCGAGGACGGGACGGAGGCTCCTGACATCGCGGTCATGGTGCGAAGTGATCGCCGGCTGGGAACCGGCATCAAGCCGGGAACTATGGGGACCGTTATTCCGGCCGCGCGAGCGCGCTCCACGAGATCGAAGTAAAAGCGGTTGTCGAAGAAGAGCTGCGTGATCAAGAAATCCACGCCGGCCTGGACCTTCAGCTGCAGGTAGCGCAACTCATGCTCGAGGTCAGGGCTCTCCGGGTGCTTTTCCGCGCTGCAGGCCGCGCCGATGCCGAAGCGGTAGCCGCTACCGCGAACGAGCGACACCAAGTCACTTGCGTGTGTCAGCGCCGGATCGACTGGTTGGAAGGGCAAGCCTTCAGCCGGCGCGTCTCCGCGCAGGGCGAGCACGTTGGCCACCCCCTCGCGCTCCATCCAGTTGAGGATCTGTCGAGTGCGATCCGCCGTGTTCGCGCAGGTCAGGTGCGCCATTGCTTCGATGTGGTACTGGCGCTTGATTCGCGTGACGAGCTCGAGCGTCTTCTCGCCCGTGCGCAGGCGGTATGTGACTGACACCCAATCCGGTGCGTGACCGGCCAGCTCTGCGATGGTGTGCTCGAGCACGCCGACTTCGGCCTCGTCCCGTGGGGCCATGAACTCGAACGAGATCGTGGGTCTTCCGCGCCGGAGCAGGTCCGCGATGCGCATTGGTCCGCGAAGCCTACCGCAAGACGCGGGCGTCACCGACGCGGCGCGTGACCTTCTGACCGTCGAGGTATTCGAGCAGCGCCAGCACCGGACGGCGGCTCGCACCCATGCGGTCGCGAAGCTGAGCCACGGTCACCGTGCCGGATGAGGCGACGATCTCTTTGACCAAGGTCAACGCCGCGTCGTAAGCGTCTTTCGAGAAAGCGGTGTCTTCGCTGACCCGCACGATCTCCCCGCGCTGTGCGAGCGCGTGAAGCACGTCTTCGGTGGCTTTTGTGCGCTGCATCAGCTCCGGCAGCGACGGCGGCGTAAAGCCGCTGCTGCGGAGCTCATCCAGCAGGGCGGAGGCCGGACCCGCCTGTGTTTCGAGCGTCACTTCATGTCCGGCGATCGCGAGCGAGCCATTCCGTTCGACGATTCGTCCGTCTTCGACCAAACCCTGAACCACCGCACCGAATGACGCAGGCGGCATGCCAAGGCGGCTCCGCAGCTCCTCGCGAGCCATGCCCGGTCGCAGCGGATGCGAATCGTGATACGCGTCGAGCTCGTTTGAGGCTCGGGTCGAGATGGCATGCCAGGCCTCATCGCTGTACAACCAGTCGCCGACTCGCCGAGCCTTGAGCCCTCCGATATCGGCATCGGACGCGGTGGTCGCCTTCAACAGGGCCGCGACAGTCACGCCGCGCGGATATTTGCTGAGCTCCTCTTGCAGCACGTTGCCGGCCGCGCGACGGCGGAGCGACTCCTGCACCGCGGAGTCATGGCGCGGATGCTTGCGCGGGGCGATGTCGACGAAGCTGCCGCCCGCGACGGTCGCAGGCGGACTCGGCTGGCGCAGGACAAAGCGATCATGGGCAGCCGCTGCGACCGGGCGTTCCAGGTAGAGCTGGACCCAGCCTTCCTGGCCAGGAGCGATCTCGTCCCCGCCGAGCATGATCACACGACTTCCGACCTCCGCCGTGCC
>DATLKH010000030.1:0-1676 GCA_035538475.1 Candidatus Dormiibacterota bacterium
GGGACGCCTTCGGATTGACCATCCTCGCCGGTGTTGGCAGCACCGAGATGCTCCACATCTATTGCTCGAACCGCCTCGACGACGTGAGGCCCGGCAGCAGCGGCAAACCCGTTCCCGGTTATGAGCTGAAGATCCTCGACGACGAAGGGAAGCCGGTCACGAAGGGCGAGGCCGGCGACCTTTACGTGAAGGGCGACAGCGCGCTCGCGCTCTACTGGGCGCAGCACGAGAAGTCGAAGCGCAGCATCCTCGGCGACTGGTTCTTCACCGGAGACCGCTACCGCGTCGACGATGACGGCTTCTACTGGTACGAAGGCCGCAGCGACGACATGATCAAGGTCAGTGGGCTGTGGGTGTCGCCGATCGAGATCGAGTCGGCGCTCCTCGAGCACTCCGCCGTGAACGAGAGTGCAGTCGTCGGCGTGGAGGTCGAAGGTTTCACGAAGATCAAGGCGTTCGTGATCACCAAACCGGGCGCCGCACCCAATGACGCGCTCGTCGTGGAGCTGCAGGAGCACTGCAAGACTCGACTGCAGCGCTATCAGTACCCGCACATGATCGAGTTCGTGACCGAGCTGCCGAAGACCGTGACCGGCAAGATCCAGCGCTACAAGCTGCGCGAAAAGGAAGCCGCACCTGCCTAGTCACATCGCCGTCCTTCCCTGCGACGGCGCCGGCAAAGAGGTCGTCCCCGAAGCCATCAAAGTGCTGCGCGCCGCCGGCGCGGACTACGAGTTCCAGGAGTACGACGTCAACGCCGACCAGTTCCTCAAGACCGGCGTGCCCATCCCGGAGGCAACTTGGCAGGACCTGCAAAGAGCCGACTCCATACTTTTCGGCGCAGTGGGCGATCCGCGCGTCAACGACGCCGCCTACCTCGCCGGCGTGCTGCTGAAGCTACGTTTCGAGCTCGACCTCTACGTCAACCTTCGCCCGGCAAGGCTCTATGACGACCGTCTCTCGCCGCTGCGCAAAGAAGAGCGGCGCAACATCGACCTCCTCATCGTGCGCGAGAACACCGAAGGCCTCTACGTCGGGATGGGAGGTCGGTTCAAGAAAGGCACGGAAGAGGAGGTCGCGATACAGGAGGACGTCAACACGTACCTCGGTGTGACTCGCATCATCGAGTACGCATTCAACATCGCGCAGCGAGAGGTGGTCATGGTCGACAAGTCCAACGCCATGACGCATGCGGGCGCGTTGTGGCAGGAACGGTGGAAGGCCGTCGCCAAGGCGCACTCCGGGATTAAGACGCGACATCTATATGTGGATGCGGCCGCGATGCAGCTCGTCCGCGACCCGAGCCAGTTCGAGGTCATCGTCACCGGGAACCTGTTCGGCGACATCCTTTCCGACCTCACCGCGGAGCTGATCGGCGGCATGGGCATCGCGCCCTCGGGCAACATCAACCCCGAGACCAAACGGGGCCTCTTCGAGCCCGTTCACGGTACCGCCCCGGACATCGCGGGGCGCGGCATCGTGAACCCGATCGGGGCGATTTTGAGCGCCTCTATGATGGGTAGACACCTGGGTCAAACGGAAATGGCTGACGCGATCGAGGGTGCGGTCAGAGCGGCCATCCGCGCGGGCGAATGCACGCGCGATCTTGGCGGCGGGCTTTCCACCAGTGAAGTCGGGGACGCTGTGGCAAAGAGGTTGAAGGACTAGACGATGGG
>DATLKH010000031.1:0-4024 GCA_035538475.1 Candidatus Dormiibacterota bacterium
GCGCTCAACGCGCGCGACCGGCACTGCCGGTGGCCGGGCTGCGAAAGGCCGGCCGGCTGGTGCGACGGGCATCACCTCAAACCCTGGATCCAGGGCGGAAGCAGCGACCTTGAGAACCTGACGCTCCTGTGCGGCAGGCACCACCGGCTGGTGCACGAAGGCGGATGGCAGCTGATCAAAACCGAAGACGGGCGGCTGCTGACAATCGCTCCGCCCACGACCTTCCGGCTGGCGAGGGCGCCAGACTAGGTTCCTAAAATCGCGAGCGTGGCTGTGTCTCTGGAAGAGACGATCAAGCGACGCCTCCAGGCCGTTCCCGACAGCCCTGGCGTCTACATGTTCCGCGACAAGAAGACGCAGGTGATCTACGTCGGCAAGGCGCTTCGCCTCCGGGACCGGCTTCGCTCCTACTTCACGCCGGGGTACGCCGATGCCGGGCGGATCGCGGAGCTGATGCAGCGGGCGGTCGATTTCGAGTTCGTTACCACGGCCAACGAAGTCGAAGCGCTGGTGCTCGAAAACAACCTGATCAAGAACTACCGGCCGCGCTTCAACATCCGGCTGAAAGACGACAAGAACTACCTGTACCTGAAGCTGCCCGTAACGGAAGAGTTTCCGCGCGTCCACTACTCACGGCGGGTGCAGAAAGATGGCGCGCTGTACTTCGGTCCCTACACGTCCGCTCAGTCCCTGCGCTCGACGGTCAAGTCGATCCGGCAGCTGCTGCCGTTTCGGACGTGCTCCGACGAGATCTTCCGTCAGCACAAGGTCTGCCTCGACTTCCACATCCGTCGCTGTCCCGGGCCGTGTGAGGGCCGCATCAGCAGCGAGGACTACAAGAAGCGGATCAACGAGGTCGCGCTGTTCATGGAAGGACGCTCGGACCTTCTGGTCCGTGAGCTGCGGGAACGGATGCAGTCATCCGCGGATCGTCTCGATTTCGAGAACGCGGCTCGATATCGCGACCAGCTCCAGTCGATCGAAAGAATCGCGGACCGCCAACGAGTGCTCACTCGTGCGCGCGACGACGAAGACATCCTTGCGTATGCGCGCAGCGGCAACGACGTTTTCGTCGAGGTCGCTTACGTCCGCCAGGGCAAGATGGTCGGTCACGACGGTCACGCGCTCGACGGCGCGGGCGATGCAAGCGAGCCCGAGCTTCTTCGCGGGTTCATGCTGCAGTACTACTCGAGCGCCACGCACGTGCCGCGAACGGTGATCATTCCCGGTCCCGTGGACGAGCCCGAGCTGATGGCCGGATGGCTGAGCGAGAAGCGCGGCGGACCGGTGGCGATCGAAGTGCCCGCTCGCGGGCGGAAGCGAGGCCTGGTGACGCAGCTCGCGGAAACGGCAAAGCAAGAGCTCGAGCAGATCCGGATCCAGGCTGACTACGACCGCAGCCGCACCGAACCCATGCTGGCGGGGCTCGCCGAGGCGCTGGATCTCGAGACCGCGCCCAAACGGATTGAGTGTTACGACATCTCAAACATCCAGGGCGACTCCGCGGTGGGGTCGATGGTGGTGTTCGAAGACGGCCGGCCTCGCAACGATCATTACCGCCACTTTCGAATCAAGTTCACTCCCGGGCCCAACGATTTCGCGATGCTGCAGGAAGTGCTGCGGCGCAGGCTGGAGCGCCTGGAATCGTCGCAGCGCCGAGAAGACTCCGATGCGGTTGGAGACCGCTCATTCACCAGCCGCCCGGATTTGATCCTGATCGATGGAGGCAAGGGCCAGCTGAGCGCGGCTCTCGAAGTCCTCGAGGAAACCGATTACGCGGACATAGCGACGTTCGCTCTGGCCAAGGAACGCGAGGAAATCTTTGCTCCCGGGCGCGCGGAGCCCATCGTGCTCGAGCGCAACTCGCCGGCGATGTTCCTCGTGCAGCGCATCCGCGACGAAGCGCATCGGTTCGCGATCACGCACCATCGCAAGGTTCGGGCGCGGAAGGCACTGACGTCGCCGCTCGATTCCGTGGAGGGCATCGGGCCCGCGCGCAAACGTGCGCTGCTGCGACACTTCGGATCCGTGCAGGCGATTCGCGAGGCGCCGGTCGAGGAAATCGTGAAGCTCGGCATCCCGGAACGGTTGGCTGTTCGCCTCAAAGAGACTCTGTGACGCTGGCCATCGTCGGTGCTTCAACCCCCGAAAAGATGGAAGGCGCGGTGGCCGCATTCGAGGCTGCGGGCTACCGGCGCATTCGCACGCTCGACGAACTCGCTGACGGCGATTCGGTGCTCGGCGTCAGCGGAGGAGGTGCCGATCTGCTGCGTGGAGCCGACCGAATGGCGATCAAATACGTCCTCGTCCACGACGGCGAGGACGACCATCACGCCGGCGGCACGTTCGAACGGGCGCACCACCGCATAGAAGCGGGGCAGCGCAAGGAGCTCGCGGAGCATCTGCGCAGTCGCGAGCGGCCGCTGATCACGTGCCTCGCATTCGGATACAAGAACGGTGCGCCATCGGAAGCCGCGCTTTTGATCGACGCGCGATTTCTCGACAATCCGTACTGGGTGCCGGAGCTGAAAGACCTGTCTGGTCACGACGAGGCGGTCGTCGACTACGTGATGAAGCAGCCCGCGGCCGCGCGCATCGTCGAAGACGTGCAGCGGATGGTGCGCGATCTCGTCCCGCTGTACGCGGAGAAAGGTCGCATGCACCTCGTCGTCGCATTTGGCTGCACCGGCGGTCAACATCGGTCGGTCGTCCTCGCTTCGGAAACCGCGCGGCGTTTGAAAGATGTCGACGGGATTGATGTCGACCTCATCATTCGCGATCTATGACGAAGGCGCTCGTGCTTGGCGGCGCGGGATTCATTGGAGTCGCCGCGTGCAAGGAGCTGATGCGGCGAGGAGTCGAAACCATCGCCGCCGGCCGCAGGGAGCGCCCATATGGGACCTTCACCAGCTATGTCGCGTTTGATCGGACCGACGAACAACAGCTCCAGCGAGTCTTGTCGGAGACTCAGCCCGATGTGTTGCTCGACCTTGCGTGCTACCAACCGGACGAAGTGAGCGCGGTGATGCGCAACTTCAATGGTGAGCGATACATCTTCATCTCGAGCGGTGCGGTTTATCCCGACTTGCACCTCCAGCCGGCGCGAGAGGAAGACTTCGTGCCGCTCGAAGGGGAGCCGCCGGATTCGCTCGACTATCGCGAAGGCAAACGTTGGTGCGAGACGATGCTGGCCCGATCACAGAGCTTTCCCTGGACGGTGGTCCGGCCACCCGCGGTTTTCGGCGGCGCGGACCGCACCCTGAGAATTGCGGCGTACATCCAGCGGGTCGAGGATGGAGGTCCTGTGCTGGTTCCGCGAGAGTCGTTCGAGAAGCAGGCCGGCCTGGCCTGGGTGAAGGACATCGGTTTCGCTTGCGCGCTGACTTGCGACTTGCGCAAGGAAACGGCGCACGAGGCCTACAACGCAGGATTTGACGGTGTGAGCCTCAAGGACCTGATCGAGGGCATCGCAAGGGCGCTCGGCAGACAGGCCAATCTGCGCCCGATGCCGTTCTCGGAGCTGCCTCCCGGTGCAAGCCCATATGGACCGGACCCCAAGCGAGCAGCGGGTTACGCCGGCGACAAAGCGCGGCGCGAGCTGGGTTTCGAGCCGTCCGCCCTCGAGGACGCGCTGGCCGAGACGCTGGCGTGGTACCGCGTCGAGCACCCCTCGCACCCGGGCTACGCGGATCGCGCAAAGGAGCTGGCGCTTGCCGGCGCCGCCTGAAGCCGAGAGCGGGGCGATGGCGCCGCGCCTGAGGCGCCAGGCGCAGTGGTGCGCAGAATTCGGCTCTCCTTTCTATGCGCAGCTGCTGGACCGAGCGGCGGACGATATCGAGACAGGAGGGCCGGTGGCCGAAGCCCTGGCCGGTTTCGAGCAAGAGTCGGGTCGCGCCGCTGTGGCGCTTCGCTTCATGGCCGCGGTACACCGGCTTGTGCTGGAAGACGAGCTTCCACAGCTTGCCGCTCGATATCCATCCACTGGCGGCGACGGCGATGCGGAGGCGACATGGCCCGTCTTCAG
>DATLKH010000032.1:0-2559 GCA_035538475.1 Candidatus Dormiibacterota bacterium
CGACGCAAGAGAGATTCCTGCCGGCGCCCTGACTGTCACCCGGGATCAGTTCGCGCGGGAGATCCGCGAAGCACTTCCGGCTCAGCTGCGGGACATCACATTCGAGGTCGATGTCGCGGCGCAGGAATCGCGTGCGTTCAACCCGATGACCGAGACGGCGGACATTCTTTTCTATGAGCCGCTGGAGGATCGCTACCGCCAGAGCCGAGTGCTGGACCTCTTCAAGCGCCTACCCGTGAGGATGGCGCTGTTCCGCATCTTCGCGCGGGACGAAACGTATCGCGACGAGCTGATCAAGGCCGCAAACAAAGTGCTGGGGCTGGGAGACTCCGGTTAGTCGCGACCATCCGAGAAACGAGGGGCTCCTCAGTAATCGTCGCCGAAGTCGTCGCCGCCCCCGTAGTCGTCGCCCCCGAACTCATCGTGGTCATGCTCATGGCCGCCCTCGTCTCCGCCCCCGAAGTCCGATTCCCCTGAGCTCACAGTCGCAAAGGTCGACACCAGGCGCCGCAGCGCCGGCTTGCCGCAGTGAGGGCAGGGCGGGTCGGGCGACGAGTAGCTGCCGAGCAGCGTGGACGAGCGCTTGCCGCATTCCTCGCACCGGTATTCGTAAATCGGCATCCCTACGATTATCGCCAGGTTGATCGAGCTCAATCGCATCCGGGCGGCGGCCGAACGGGCGCGGCCCCACGTGCTGCGCACGCCGCTCATGGCGGTGGAAGGCGCGCAGCTCAAGCTCGACTGCCTGCAGCCCACGGGCAGCTTCAAAGTCCGTGGCTACTTCGCGGCCGCACTGGCCCAGCCTTCTGACGACCTGCGCCACGGCTTGATCACCGTGAGCGCCGGCAACGCCGCTCTGGGGTGCGCATACGTCGCCCACACGCTTGGGGTGCCGTGCCGCGTCGTCATGCTCGAGACCGCGCCGCCACCGAAGCTCGAGGGCGTGAAGCGTTGGGGCGCCACGCCGCTGTTGATGCCGCGCGAAGACGTGCTGGCGTGGCTCGCCAACGAAGAGTGGAAGAAGGAGCCTGAGACGTTCATCCACCCGTTCGCGGACGAGGAGCTGATGGCCGGGCATGGTGGACTCGGCCTCGAGCTGGTCGAGGACGTGCCTGATCTCGCTCGGTTGGTTGTGCCTGTGGGCGGAGGGGGTTTGATCAGCGGGGTGGCTTCGGCAGTGAAGGGACTGCGCCCGAACGTCGAAGTCATCGGCGTGCAGTCGGACGGTTACGAGATGTGGAAGCGGGTGTTTGCCGCGGGCGGCCCCGTGTCGATCAAACCGGAAACGATCGCTGACGGCACCACCGGACCATTCGATCCGCGAATGTTCGAGCTCCTGAAGCACTGCGTCGACCGTTGGATCACGGTTCCGGAGCCGCGCCTCAAATCCGCCATCCCGGAAATCGCCGCAAAGGCCAAAGTCGTGGCTGAAGGAGCGGGCGCGCTCGCCTATGCGGCGCTCGAGCAGCTCGAGCCGGGGCCGTCGACGGTCGCGGTGGTGAGTGGCGGAAACATCGACCCTAAGCTGCTCGCGGCCCTCCTGGGCTGATCTTCCGCATCCCCCACGGTCCGCGCTTGACCAAGGCGACGAGCATGAAGACGAACAGGGCCGTCGCGGGGAACCAGGCGACGATCCCGTAGACGTAAAGGGCGACCGGCGGCGTAAAGCCGAGGCTCGAGTACGAGTTTCGGGTTGCTAGGTTCAGCACGTTGGTCGGGCCGGAGAGGACGCTGAACCCGAGGAAGACGAGCACCACGTAATAGGCCCAGATCCAGCGCTTGACGGCCGCGACGATGAACAGCACCGCAATGGCGATTGCGAAGACCACGGCGATCCACAGGACCACGGTCATCATCGTGTTGAACTGATCGAAAAAGCCAGGCGGTGGGGGTGCCGCGCCCGGATTCCTCGCTTGCTGCTGTTCAAACGATGCGCGGATGGTCTGCGTCATCAAGCTGCTCAACCAGAAAGGAGTCGACAGAGTGAATACGGTCGAAAGCACGTACCAAGCAGCGACGGCGTACTGGAGCGGTCGCGTCCACGAGGTCGGCTCGCGGACGGTGGGTTGCGGGACGAATTGAGATGGCACGGTGCTCGTCGGCACCCACGACGCACCATTCCAGCGGAACCGGCCGTCAGGCGACAGCGTGCTGACCCACTGCCCGCCGTCCCAGTAATACATTCCGTCGGGCGACAAACGCGTGCTCAAGCGATCAGCACCTCAGAGCGACTCTCTTCGTCGGATCGTCGCGACGATCCGGGGTTTTGACACACGCGATAGCGCGTTCGTCGCGACGATCCGGGGACTTGGGGTCTCGATGACTCGCACGGGCTTAATCTAACGGCCATTGCGAGCCGATCTGATCCTGGCGCGCGGGCGCATCCGCACGCTGGGAAAGGCAGGTCTGAAGCCCTACAGCCATCTCGCCGTCGCCGCGGGCAAGGTGATCGCGATCGGTGGTCGCGACCTCATGAGCCTACGGGGCCCCAAAACTCGCGTCATCGACCTGGATGGGTCTGCGGTTCTCCCTGGGTTCAACGACGCGCACGCGCACGTC
>DATLKH010000033.1:0-14684 GCA_035538475.1 Candidatus Dormiibacterota bacterium
TCGAGCTGACCGCAGTCAACCAGAAGGGCGAACTGATTCTCACCAAAGCATTCGCGGAGTACAGAGAATGACGCTCGAGTTCACCCTCACCGACGAGCAGAAGGCGATCAAGCAGCTGGCGCATGACTTCGCGGAAAAAGAGATTCGTCCAGTGGCGGCACACTACGACGAAACCGAGGAATTTCCGTACGAGGTCGTCAAGAAAGCACACAAGCTCGGCTTGAGCCCGGCTGCGTTTCTGCCGGAGGAGTACGGAGGGCCCGGCTTCGACTTCCTGACCGAGCTGATCCTCAACGAAGAGCTCAGCTGGGGCTGCGCCGGGATCGCGGTTTGCATTCAGTCCATGGCGCTCGCCATCGCCGGCATCCGGTCCAGCGGTACAGAAGAGCAGAAGAAGCGCTGGCTGCCGGAGTTCACCAACCCCGACAAGCTCGTGCTGGGCGGACTTGGCCTCACCGAGCCCGACTCAGGCTCGGACGCGCTGGCGATGAAGACCAGGGCCACGCGCGTGAGCGACGGTTACGTGCTCAACGGCACCAAGCAGTTCTGCACCAACGGCGGGATCGCCGACTACCACGTGATCTATGCCAACACCGATCCGTCGAAAGGTCCGGCGGGCATCGCCTCTTTTCTCGTGCCCAAAGACACTCCGGGCCTGCGCATGGGTCGAAAGGAGAAAAAGCTCGGCGTCCGCGCGAGTCACACCGCCCAGGTGATCCTCGAGGATTGCCACATTCCGCTCGACCACCGCCTCGGCGGCGAGCCGGATGCGGACAACGCCGGCCCCGGCGCGCTGGGTGCGCTGAGGACGCTCGAGGCGACCAGGCCCGGCGTGGGCGCCGGCGCCCTGGGCATCGCGCGCGCTGCGTACGAATTTGCGCTCGAGTACGCACTGGATCGAAAGCAGTTCGGCAAGCCGCTGTGGCAGCACGAAGCCGTGGGATTCAAGCTCGCCGACATGGCGATGAAGATCGATGCTGCTCGATTATTGATCTGGCGCGCCGGATGGATGGCGACTCAGGGCCTGCCCTTCGAGCGCGCGGAAGGATCGATGGCGAAATGCTTCGCCGCTGACGTCGCCATGGAAGTGACCACAGACGCGATCCAGGTCCTGGGAGGCTACGGCTACATCAAGGAATATCCGGTGGAGAAGTGGTTTCGGGACGCCAAGATCTATCAGATCTGGGAAGGCACGGCGGAGATTCAACGCCTCGTCATCTCGCGCGCGATCGCTGGTCAGCGCGGCACCATTCGGTTAGGGGGTAATTGATGTTCGATCTTTCAGGCAAAGTCGCCGTCATCACCGGTGCTTCACGCGGACTCGGCCGTCAGGACGCCCTGACCCTCGCCGAAGCCGGCGCCGACGTGGTCATCACAGACATCCTTGTCGAAGACGACCCGGACCTTCAGCAAACGGCTGAAGCCGCCGACAGTCCCCTTGCGCAGCTCGCGCTTTCACAGGGCTGGGTTCACTCCAACAAGACGGCGGACGACATCCGGAAGATGGGTCGCAAGGCGCTCGCCATCAAGATGGACGTGACCAATCGCGAACAGATCCGCGACGTGATGAGGAAGGTCAAGGACGAGTTCGGCCGCATCGACATCTTGATCAACAATGCGGCCACGCTCGACAACGTCGCCCGCATCGAGAACATGGACTACCGACTGTGGGATCGCGACATCAAGGTCAATTTGACCGGAGCCTTCAACTGCACGAAAGAAGCGTGGCCTTACATGGTCGAGCAAAAATGGGGGCGCGTCATCTTCATGGCTTCCGTCGCCGGGACGATGGGCGTTTACGGGCAGGCGAGCTACTCGGCCACAAAGGCGGGTGTCATCGGACTGGCCAAGAGCTGCGCGCTGGAAGGCGGCCGGCACAACATCACCGCCAATGCCATCGTGCCGGGCATCATCAAGACCGAGGGTTTCCAGTTTCTCGACCCCAAGTATCAGGAACGTGAGACCGCGCGCACGATCTTCAAGCGCCCGGGCGAACCAAACGACATCTCGCATGCCATCGCATTCCTCTGTACGGAGGAAGCCGGCTACATAACGGGTACGACGCTGGAGGTCGCGGGCGGCATTCCACTCTTCGTCTACTAATGGGCGAATTCGTCGACATCAAGCGTGAAGGCGCAGTGGCGCGCGCGGTCATGCACAGAAGCGGCAACAACGCGGTTTCGGAAGACATCATCGTCGAGCTGGCCAAAGCATTTGAGGAGCTCGGCTCCGACAGTGCAGTGCGCGCGATCGTGCTCGCTTCCGAGTACGAGAAATACTTCAGCGTCGGCATGGACCTTACGGCCGCCCTCCAAGGTTTCGACCGCGAGTCACCGAACGCGATGGAGCAGATCGCCGGTTTCATGAAGCGGATCAACCAGCACATGAATTCCATAGAACGCTGTCCAAAGCCTGTGATCGCAGCGATCAACGGTCACGCGATGGGAGCCGGGAGCGAGCTGGCACTCTGCTGCGATTTCCGCATCATGGTCGAGGACGGACGCGCGCGAATCGGCCAGACCGAGGCCTCGCTGGGATTGATTCCGGGTGCGGGCGGGACGCAGCGATTGCCGAGGCTGATCGGACAGGCAAGAGCCCAGCGCTTCATCATGGAAGCGACTCGACTCTCCGCCAAGGAGGCCGAAGCAGTCGGACTGGTCGATCTCGCAGTGGCGCCGGACCAGTTTCAATCCGCCGTCGACGGGCTTGCAACTCGACTCGCCAAGGGTCCAACGCTCGCGTACGCGATGATCAAAGACGCGATTCGCCGGGGTTCCGACGTGTCGCTGGACGAAGGGCTCGACATCGAGTCCCAGAACTTCGCCCGGGTGGCGCTCAGCAATGACGCCGCGATCGGGATCATGTCTTTCCTCGGCAAGCAGGAGCCGGAATTCACCGGGTCGTAAATGTCGAAGTCACGCTTCGCCGTTCGTCGTGAGTGGTGGAGGTTTGAATTATGAAATACGTTCTTTTGTTCGGCGGCACGATGGAAGGCGTGGAGCACCTCGAGCCCGAAGCGCGGGCCGCGGCGACGGCCGACTATGAGCGCTCAGGCCAGTGGTTCGAGAAGTACACGAAAGCCGGCAAGGTCGTGGACGGCCACGAGCTGCAGGGACCCAGCACTGCCACGACGGTGACGCGACGAAACGGAAAGGTGACCGTCATCGACGGTCCTTTCATCGAGTCGAAAGAAGTCATCGGCGGTTATGCGGTGATCGAGGTGAGCGATCTCGACGAGGCCCTCGAGCTGGCGAAGGAATGGCCGGGGACGGTCGAGATCCGGCCGATCGTGGATCACTCACAAGACCGCGAGCGGGCACCCCGAGGCTGACCTGTCGATTTCGGGCATCGGCGTTCGTCGTGAGAGTCAGGAGGTGGTCGAATGAAATACGTACTGCTGTTTGTCGGCACCCGGGAAGACCAGGACCGCTGGGACGAGATGTCGCCCGAACAGGTGCAAGCGACGATGGGTGGCGCCGGAGAGTGGTTCGAGAAGTTCTCGCGCCAGGGCAAGATCGTCGGCGGCGAGCAGCTGCAGGGCTACAAGACGGTCAGCACGATCCAGGGCCGCAACGGCAACCGCGTCGTGACCGACGGCCCGTTCATCGAGTCGAAAGAGGTGATCGGCGGCTTCGCGATCGTGGACGTCAAAGACCGCAACGAGGCGGAGGAAATGGCGAAGACGTGGCCGGCCGGCCCGGTCGAGGTCTGGCCGGTCGTGGAACGATGAGGTCATAAGCACACCACGGGCCGCGACCGAAAGCGCGCTGGCGACCGTTTTCCGCGAGGAATCCGGTCGCCTCGTCGGCGCAATGGTGCGTCTGATCGGCAACTTCGACATCGCCGAGGAGGTCGTTCAGGAGAGCCTTCTGGCGGCGCTGGAGAAATGGCCGCAACAGGGAATTCCCGACAAACCTGGGGCCTGGTTGATGACCGCCGCCCGGCGGCGCGCGATCGATCTACTCCGGCGCGACAAGCGCTATGCGGAAAAGCTCGCGCTGCTGGAGAGAACGCCTTTGGGTGACACGAGGACTGAAGCCGACGACCGCCTCCGCCTGATTTTCACGTGCTGCCATCCCGCGCTGTCGCAGGAGGCGCAGGTGGCGCTGACTCTCCGCGCAGTGGCGGGCTTCACCACTGAAGAGATCGCGGCCGCGTTCCTGGTTTCCGAATCGACGATGGCGCAGCGCATCGTGCGTGCGAAGCGAAAGATCGTCGGGGCGAACATTCCGTATCGCATGCCTTCCGGTTCGCAGCTGATGCCTCGGGTCAATGCCGTGCTGGCGGTCCTCTACCTGATGTTCAACGAGGGCTATTTGAGTCGCGGCACCTCTGCCGGCATGCGGCGCGATCTCGCTGAGGACGCGTTGTGGCTGGCGAGCCTGCTGGCCGAGCTGATGCCGGGCCAGGCCGAAGTGCTCGGGCTGGTCGCCCTGATGCATCTGCACCTGGCCCGTTCGAAAGCAAGATTCGATCCCGACGGTGAGATGGTCCTGCTCGCTGACCAGGATCGTTCGCGATGGGACCGGAACGGGATCACCGAGGGGCTCGCGATTTTGCATCGCGCCGCGGCTCTTGATTCGCCGGGCCCGTATCAGCTGCAAGCCGCGATTGCGGCGGTGCATGCGGAGGCACCGTCTTGGGCAGCCACCGATTGGCGCCAGATCATTGCGCTCTATGACGCGCTGATCCGAATGTCGGACACGCCGATAGTGCGCTTGAACCGCGCGATCGCCGTGAGTCGCGTCAGCGGCGCCCAGGTCGCATTGGGCGAGGTCAACGATCTGGCGCTTGCGCTAAGCGAGTATCACCTCTTCCATGCGACCCGCGCGGAGCTGCTGGACGAGCTGGGCGAGAAAGCCCTCGCCCGCGAGGCGCGGACGCGAGCGTTGGAGCTGTGTCAAAACCCCGCGGAGCGGTCACTTCTTCAGCGCAAGCTCAGCGGCTGACCTGGCTTCACCTTTCCGCCAGAGCTCGATCAAAGAATGCGCGTGCACTTCGGTGTAGATCTGCTCGGGCGGCACGAAGTGGTTGAGCGGGCTCGAAGACCAGATGAAAGCGGTCGAGGCCGTTCGCATCCGCAAAACGATCGATCGCGTCCATTTCCTCTTCGATCGCGTAACCGGAAGGCGGCGTTTCCCCGCGGTAGACCTCGAGGTCTTTCCAGTGCAGGTCGGCGACGTCTTCGACCGGCTTCTTCAAGGGCCCGTATCGCTGCGCAGCGGGCCACGCTCCCTGGAATGCAGAGCACTTTCAGCTTCTTGCGGCCACCACCTTCCTTTCGACCAGGGCCTTGATGCGATCGAGGCTGGCCAAGTTCTCGATCGGAATTCGCCGGCGGCGCACTAGCCGGTGAAAAACCCGCATCGCCAGGTTACCCGGCTGCCAGACCGATCGCTGTGTCAGGTGAGTGACCCCCTTGCTCTCTGACAGCACGAACTCCCAGTCCGCGGCCATCAGATTCTTGAACCACGCATGCCAGGCGATCCGCCGATTCGGTTCGAGTGCGGTGATCCGGCTGCGCGTCACGATTTTGGCGGACGCGGTCTCTCCGGCTTCGAATTCGCTGCCCACGGCAACCGGTCCCGGCGTGAGCTGCTTCAGATAAGACATCTCCGCCGACGACCATTCACGATGTCTCGGGAAATCCGCCAGATAGCTGTAGACCTCTGACACTGGCGCCTTGATCTCAACGCTGACCTCGCTCGTCCACACGGTTTGAATCACCTCCGGTTTGATGCAAGCAGTGTCCGGGTCAGCGCCGATTCGAACATCGCGCGTTCGCGCTATCGCAGCAGGTCGTTTTCGACCGCGAAGAGCGTCGCGCCGGCCCGTGTGGAGACGCCGACCTTCTCGTAGATGTGACGCACGTGATGGTCGACCGTGCTCGGCGAGATTGTCATCAGTGCCGCGACTTCTTTTTTGGCCCCGCCGCGGCAAAGCAGGCGCAGCACTTCGACCTCGCGCTCGCTCAGACCGGCAGGCCAGTAGGCCGAGCGCCTGGCCTTGTGGCCCGCGGTGTCGAGCACCGATTGAACAGCTTCCGCGTCGAGCTTTCCTTCGCGCGCACCGGCTTCGAGCTGCGCAGCGGCGGACGCCGGCGAAAGCGCAGCGCGGAAGGCGCGCGGCTGGGTCATCGCCTGGAATGCATCGGCGGCGGCCAGAAAGCGCGCTTCGCGCGGAATCTCGGCGCGTTTCGACCCACGGTGGTATCCGGATCCGTCGAGCCGCTCATGGTGCATGCCCGCGAATCCGGCGAGCGCGTTGAGCGCGGGAGAACGGAACAGGATTCGCTCCGAGTAATAGGGATGAAGGCGCACCCGCTCCCACTCTCCATCCGTGAGTCGCGAGGACTTGTCCCAGATGGAGTTGGGCACCGACAGGCGGCCGAGGTCGTGCACCAGGGCGCTCCGCCGCACAACGACGCCCGCGTGCGCCACGAGCTCAGCCACTCCGCGCGAATGTCCGGCCACCCACGGCGACTTGAGATCGACGAAGTCCGCGAAAGTCTCGAGCACGGAATCGAGCCGCGACTCGGGTATCCATGGATATGGCTGGGGCTCGCGCTGCAGCACCTCTTCCCAAGGGGATGTCACCTCCGCCGCGCCGATCACCTGGTCCGCGCCGTCGAGCAGGGCATGTGCAATCGATGGGTCGTAGGCAGCACCACTGCGCCCTTTCGCCGCAGCGCGCACGGCATCGAGGCCGCCCTGTCGATGCAGCACCTCAGCGTCCCGGGCGACAAACACGATCCGGGCCGCGATGTGTATGCCGTCACGCGAAGAGCCCTTTGGAAAACCGGCGCCGTTCCAGTGCTCGAAGGCGTCGTCCAGGCCCTTTCGCACACCGGACGGAAGCCCCAAGCGCGCTGCCAGGCGCTCGCCCATCTCACAATGCGCGCGCACACCGTCACTACCTTGCTTCCGACCGCCGGCCATCATGCCCGCGATCAGCTGAGCTCTTTTCAACGGATTGCGGCCGGCGCCGATCTGCGGCATGACCTGACGAGCGAATTCCTGGCTGGAGCCGCCGAGCACCGGCGCGATCGCTTTACGCACGCCTATGTCGTCTCCGCCCACGAACGCCGCGAACTCGTGCGCGTCGGCGGTGCATCCGAGAAAGCGCAGGAGGGCGACGTAAAAGACCTCGGACGTCTGCTCGTTGCTCAAGCCCAGCCGGCCGGACAGCTCGATCGCGATCAGGCAGGTTCGCAGCGCTTGTTCGAGCGGCTGGCCCATGCCGAGATCCGTCGCCAGCGACAAGGCGGCCATCAGCTCGGCCAGCCGCAGCCGGCGTGTTAGCTCAGGCTGGGTTGGAGACGAAGCCAAGTTGCTCGGACCGCTTCTTCACCATCTCCATCGCCTGCTCGACTCGCTTTGGGTCATCGCCCAGTCCGCGAATCACGAGCTCTTTTGTCTCGAAGTTGGGGTATGAGCCGATGGAGACATCCGGGTAGCTCTGCTCGAGCTCGCGCATGACCGGATAGAAGCGCGCCTCGACAGCAAAATTGAATCGCAGCTCGCGCACCACCGCCGCCGCCCCGCCGGACAGAAACTCCGGCTCGATCTCCTCGGCGAAGATGCCCTTCATCTCCATGGGGACGCCCGGCAGCACGAACAGGCGCTTCCCGCGCAGCTCGTAGAGCGCGCCCGGCGCCATCCCCCGACGGTTCCTGAAGACGTGCGCGGGGTCGGCCGGAATCCGGGCCATGCGGAGATTGCCTTCGGTGATCTCGGCCGACTCGAGCAAGCCCATCTCGTGCATCCTCCGGACCCGTCGCTCGATTCGGGCGCGCGTCTCCTCCCAGACCACAAGCTCTTTGCCGAGCGCTTCGGCCAGCGCTGCGAATGTCCTGTCATCGGGTGTCGGCCCGAGACCGCCGGTCATGAAGACGTCCGTGACCTCTGGATCGTCGAGCTCGCGTCGCACCTGCTCCACGATGTGCTGCGGCTGGTCGCGAATCTGCGTGACGCGCTTGGCGGGATATCCCAGCAGCCGGAGCCGCTCGGACATCCAATGCGAGTTCGTGTCTAGCGTGAAACCGCCGACGAGCTCATCACCGATCGCCACGATGCTCGCTGTCGGCATACCGGACGAACATATAGGAATGGAGCGGTTGCATGCGATCGTGAGAGGGGATGTCCAGGGCGTCGGCTTTCGCTACTTCGTGCAGCGCCGGGCTGATCAGCTGGGACTGCGCGGCTGGGTGCGCAATAACGACGACGGCACGGTGGAGGTCGTGGCTGAAGGACGGCGGCCGCAGCTGGAAGAGCTGAATCGGGCTCTGAAACAAGGCCCTCGGATGGCTCGCGTCGATCGGGTCGACGCGCAGTGGTCCGCCGCCACCGGTGGTCTGGACAGGTTCGACCTCGCCTTCTAGATAGCGGATCCTCTGTTCCTTTAACCTATGGCTCCGCAATCTTCGATTTCGCCGCTCGAGAAAGGGAGGGTGTCACCGGCCGGTGAGTTCCAGCGCAGCGTGGTTCGGCGTGGTCGGCGGCTTGGCCGCGGTGGCTTTCGCGGTGCTCCTCATCCTCCTGGTTTTGAGCAAGCCGGCGGGCAGCGACCGGATGCGCCAGATCGCGTCCGCCATACAGGAAGGCGCGGCCGCCTACCTGAACCGCCAGTACACGGTCATCGCGGTCATCGGCGTGATCATCGCGATCGTCATCGGCTTTTCCATCGACTGGAGGACCGCCGGCCTCTACATCGTCGGCGCCGCGCTGTCCGCCTCGGCTGGATACGTTGGCATGAACATCAGCGTGCGGGCGAACATGCGGACCGCGGAGGCCGCGCGATCCGGCTTGAACAGCGCGCTTCAGGTGGCATTCCGCGGTGGTGCCGTGACCGGCTTCATGGTCGTCGGGCTTGGCTTGCTCGGCGTTTCCGCGGCGTACCTGGTCTTCAAGGACCCGGATGCGCTTGTCGGACTGGCTTTCGGCGCCAGCCTCGTTTCGGTGTTTGCACGTCTTGGCGGTGGCATCTACACCAAGGCCGCTGACGTAGGCGCCGATCTGGTCGGCAAGGTCGAGGCCGGAATCCCCGAGGACGACCCTCGCAATCCCGCCGTCATCGCCGACAACGTCGGTGACAACGTGGGCGACTGCGCGGGCATGGCCGCCGACCTGTTTGAGACCTATGCCGTGACCATGATCGCCGCGATGCTGCTCGGCTCGCTGCTGTTCAAGAACCAGATCGGGTGGGTCATCTATCCGTTGCTGCTCGGTGCGGTCAGCATCGTGGGCTCGATCGTCGGAACGTTTTTCGTTCGCATCTTCAACCCTCGGTGGATCATGGGCGCGCTGTACGCGGGCCTCCTGGTCGCGGTCGTGATCGCGATCGCCGGCTTCTTCTTCGTCACGCAGTACATGAAGGGCAATGGATCACTGAGCGGATTCGATCACGATCCGATGAACCTTTTCTACTGCGCGCTGGTCGGCGTCGTGATCACGGTGCTGATCGTCGCCATCACTGAGTTCTTCACCGAAACGGCTTACTGGCCCGTTCACCTGATCGCGCGCGCCTCAGTCACCGGCCACGCGACCAACATCATCGCGGGGCAGTCCATCGGCATGATGGCGACCGCGCTGCCCGTGACCGTGATCGCGGCCGGAATCCTCGCCAGCTACGGGATGGGCGGTCTTTACGGCATCGCCACCGCGGCCGTAGCCATGCTCTCGATGACCGGGATCATCGTCGCGATCGATTCGTATGGACCCATCACCGACAACGCCGGCGGCATTGCCGAGATGGCGGAGCTTCCTAAAGAAGTGCGCGCGATCACTGACCCACTCGACGCGGTCGGAAACACGACCAAAGCCGTGACGAAGGGCTACGCGATCGGTTCGGCGGGTCTCGCCGCCCTGGTCCTGTTCGCCTCGTACACCCAGGAGCTGGCCAGGGCGGGACATCCGACCAAGTTCGAGCTCGCGGATCCGCTGGTCATCGCCGGCCTGTTCCTGGGTGGCATCCTTCCCTTCCTCTTCGGCTCGCTGGCCATGCTGGCGGTGGGCCGGGCCGGCGGCCTGGTGGTGGAAGAAGTCCGCCGTCAGTTCCGCGAGATCCCCGGGATCCTGGAAGGCACCGGCCGGCCGGAATACGGCACCGCCGTCAGGATCGTGACGGCGGCGGCGCAGCGAGAGATGATCCTGCCCGGCGTGATCCCGGTGGTCGCACCGATTGTCGTGGGCTTCTTGCTCGGCCCCCGCGCGCTCGGCGGCCTGCTCCTCGGAGCGATCGTGACCGGCCTGTTCCTCGCCCTTCAGATGACCAGCGGCGGCGCGGCGTGGGACAACGCGAAGAAATACATCGAGGAAGGCCACCTCGGAGGCAAGGGATCTGAGGCGCACAAGGCGGCTGTCACGGGCGACACCGTCGGAGACCCGAACAAGGACACTGCGGGACCCGCGATCAACCCCATGATCAAGGTCGTCAACATCATCGCCATCCTGATCGCCGCCTACGTATCGGTGCACTACGTAATCCACTAGTCGAGTTTTAAACTCGATACTGAGGTGGACGACTACCAGAAGGAGATCGCCGACCTCGAAAGCCAGGTCGAGCAGCTGGTCGAGGAGGAGGGCGACGCCACGACCATTGCCGAGCTTTCGATGCAGCTCGAGATCCTGAAAGCGATCTACGCACGGGCGATGGATCTCTTCACCCGTGGCAAGCAAGACGAAGGCTTGCGCTACGGGCTGAGCATCCAGGGCTACGGCGACTGGACGCTCGACAATGTGTACGCGTTCGTCTACGAGCGTTCGGTCGAGCTGGAGCCGAAAGCGCACAGCGCGTTCGTGGGCGGGATCAAGAGCGCGGATTTTGCGTTGATGCTCAATTCATGACCCAGACGTAAGGAGGGTGATATGGAGACGCCTTTGACGCCTCTCGAATTTGCGCGGCGAACACGCAAGCTGTACGGAGATCGCGAGGGCATCATCGACGGCGATCTCCGATTGACGTACGAGCAGTTCTTCGAGCGGTGCGATCGCTGGTCGTCCGCTCTTCAGGCGATGGGGGTGAAAAAAGGGGACCGCGTCGCCTACATCGCCCCCAACACGCATGAGCAGCTCGAGTCTTTCTCTGCCGTTCCACAAATCGGCGCGGTGCTGGTGCCGATCAACTACCGGCTGACCGCCGAGGACTTCGTCTACATCACGGGTCACTCAGGCGCCAAGGTGCTGTGCGTCCATCCCGATTACGTGGCGGCCATCGACGGCGTTCGCGGTCAGCTCGGCGGCGTCGAGAAGTTCGTCGTCCTCGGCAAGGCCGGCGGGCGGCCGGGATGGATCGAGTACGACGCCGAGATCGCCAAGGCAAAGCCGAATTTCAAACGTGCCGAGGTCGACGAAAGCGACCTGCTCACCATCAACTACACGAGCGGCACCACCGCCAAACCAAAGGGCGTGATGATCACGCACCGCAACGCATGGGTCAACGTGATGGAGACGCTGGTCCACTTTCACATCACAGTCGGCGACACCTATTTGTGGACGCTGCCGATGTTCCATGCGAACGGCTGGACTTTCGTCTGGGTGATCACGGCCGTGGGCGGTCGCCACGTTTGCCTCCCGAAGGTGGAGCCCGCCCGCGTTTTCGAGCTGGTTCGCCAGGAGCACGTGGGTTGGCTTTGCGCGGCGCCGACGGTTCTCATCTCGCTGGCCAATGCGCCTAAAGAAGTCCGAGGGGAGGTGCCGCGCGGAGTCCACGTCGTCACCGCGGGCGCGCCTCCGGCCGCTGCGACCATCGAGCGCCTGGAAGACGAGTTCGGGTGGGAGGTCACGCAGGTCTACGGCCTCACCGAGACTTCTCCGTTCCTGACCATCTGCGAACCACGCCCCGAGCACGCGGAGATGTCGACGTCAGAGCGCGCAGTGATCAAGGCCCGCACCGGCGTGGAGATGATTGGCGCGGGCGAGCTGCGCGTGGTCGACAGCGACGGAAAGGACGTACCTGCCGACGGCCAGACACTCGGTGAGATCGTGCATCGCGGCAACGTCGTCCTCAAGGGCTACTACAACGATCCGGATGCGACCGCCAAAGTCATGGACGGGGGTTGGTTCCACACCGGGGACGCCGCCGTCTTGCATCCGGACCAGTACGTCGAGATTCGCGACCGGATCAAGGACGTGATCATCAGCGGCGGCGAGAACATCTCGTCCATCGAGGTCGAAGGCGTGCTGTTGCGGCACCCGGCCGTTCAAGAGGCGGCAATCGTCGGACTGCCGCACGAGAAGTGGGGAGAGGCGCCCTACGCATACGTGGTGTTGAAGCCGGGAGCGACGGCGACCGAGGCCGACCTGATCGCCTTCACGCGCGATCGCCTGGCCCACTTCAAAGCGCCGCACGGCGTGACCTTCGTCCCCGAGCTGCCCAAAACCGCAACGGGCAAGATCCAGAAGTTCGTGCTCAGGAAGGGCGCCGCAGCACTCGTCCGGCAGTAGCCGGAACTGATCAGTCCGGCGCCCTCGCCAGCCGGAAGGTCGTGGGCGGAGCGATGGTCAGCAGCCGCCCGTCTTCGGTTTTGATCAGCTGCCATCCGCCTTCGTGCACCAGCCGGTGATGCCTGCCGCACAGGAGTGTGAGGTTTTCCAGCTCGCTGCTTCCGCCCTGGATCCAGGGTTTGAGGTGATGCCCGTCGCACCAGCCGGCCGGCCTTTCGCAGCCCGGCCACCGGCAGTGCCGGTCGCGCGCGTTGAGCGCCCGGCGCTTGGCACCGCCGATCGTGCGCACCGCCCGGCCCACGTCGATCACGACCGAGTCCTGGAGCAGGACGCGAGAGAGGCTGCAGTCGCAGGCCCAACGCCCCACCGTCTTGGAGGCAATCGGCAGCGAGAACTCGTTCTCCGCACCCGGCGCACCCGCCAGGCCGAGCAAGGTCTCGATCGAGGCCGTGACTTCCAGGGCGATCTTCTGCTGACCGCCGTGGGTGCAGACTTCCAGCAAAGCGTCCGCCAGCCGGTGCTCCCGAGGCCGGTCGTCATGCGCGCCAGAGGGCTGAGCCAGCGCTTCCAAGGTGGTGCGCACCACCGCACCGCCCACCGGATCCAGAGCGCCGCTGATCAGCAAGCAGCCATCCTCAGCCGTGCTCAACCGCAAGCCGCGACTCTCATGCAGCTCCTCCTGCTCCTGGGCATAGCTCTCGGCGTCGATCGAATGCCGGTAGTGCATGCATTTGAAGTGGAACTTGCCCGGAGAGTTCTCCTTGGCCAGCTTCAAGAGCTTTTTCTCATCGAAAGCCCTGCCGACCGCATCCGCGGTCCTGGCCATGACCTTGAGGTGGGCGTAGCCGATCTCTCCCGCCCGCAGGGCTTGAATCGATTCCGGCATCCGCGCCATCTGCCGGCCGACGTTGAGCCGGTCGGCGGCCGCGGTCGAGGTCAGATGGCAGCTGAAGCGAATCCAGTCGATGTCGGCATCCAGCTCGGCTGCCATCCGGGCGGCCTCGAGCTCCAGCAAGGCGATCTGGTGCTCGAGATCGACCAGGTCCTGGCCCCAAGGACGCTCGGCGGCGATCATGGGAACAGTATACGAACATCAGTACGAAATAGCAAGTAAATGATGATAAACTTCAATGCTTTGCCACCAGACCAAACAGCCAAGCCACCAGACCCTCCTCCGTCACCCCCTTCACAGTCCCTTTCCCCCTTGCCGCTAGACTCGCTTATCGGTATGAGCCAGGTCCCCCCACCGCCGCCGGCCGGTCCTTCGACCCAGATCACGGGCCAGCAGACCACCCCGTCGACGACCGTCCCACACACCCCGGGCCTGCAGAGTTACAACACCTTCGCCACCCAGACCAACAGCCTCGCGGTCGTGAGCCTGGTCGCGAGCATCGCCTCCTTCTTCGCCCACATCATCCCCGGCGTCGGAGGCGCGACCGTCGCGGTGATTGCCGTCATCACCGGATTCATGGCCCGCGGTCAGATCAAGCAGTCCGGCGAGCGGGGCATGTGGATGGCCAACGTCGGCATCGTGATCGGCCTGGTCCACCTGATCGGTTTGATCCTGCTGATCTTCTTCGTCCTCTTCGCGATCTTCGTTCTCGGCGTTGCCCTGTTCGGCATCGCCGCGCACGGCGGCGGCACGGTGCCCAGCCCCAGCCCCTAGAAGTGGATCCCTCGCATCAGATAAGCCATCGTCGCGGCTTCGACCGAGATCTCCTGATCGCCTGACGGCTCCCGCTCGCCCTTCGGCGCGCTGTCCGGAAAGACGTGATACGCGCCGGTCATGACGAACTGCAGCAATCCCGGCGCGATCGTGTTGACCGTTTCACCCAGCTTGCCGAGGCGCGTTGAAACTTCGGGCGGTCGGGTCAGGATCGCGGACGCAACCATCGCTGCGGCTTCCTCGGGCGCGCTGGTCGGAAAATTCTTGTAGATCCCGGTCGGAGCGATCATCGGAGTTCGCACCAGCGGCATGTGGATGTTCGTGATCGCCACTCCGTCGTCAACGACCTCGGGCGCGATGCAGCGCGCGAGCGCCGCGAGCGCCGACTTCGAGGCGACGTATGCGCCAAAGCGTGGCGGAAACGCCTGTACGCCGATGCTCGAGATGTTGATGATGTGACCTTGCTTGCGCTCGCGCATTCCCGGAAGCACCGCGAGCATGAGCTTGACCGCACCGAAGTAGTTGAGCTGCATCGTGCGCTGAAAGTCGTGAAAGCGGTCGTACGAAGCCTCGAT
>DATLKH010000034.1:0-3683 GCA_035538475.1 Candidatus Dormiibacterota bacterium
GTCCGCCCACCGGTTGCGGTCGCCCGGCCGCAGGTCCTCGAAGCGCACGGCGACCGGCGGGTCGATTCTTATTACTGGCTTCGCGACCGCCACGACCCCGAGGTAATCGCCTACCTGGAGGCCGAAAACGCATACACCGAGGCGGTGATGGCGGACTCTGCGGAGCTCAAGGAAAGCCTCTACCGCGAGATCCTGGGCCGGATTCAGGAAACCGACTCCTCGGCTCCTGTCTTCTTTCGCGGCTGGTGGACGTATACGCGCACCGTCGAAGGCCTCGACTACGAGATCTACTGCCGGCGTCGCGGGTCGATGGAGGACGCGGAGGAGGTGATCCTCGACGGCAATGTGCTGGCGAAGGGCCACGACTACTTCGAGCTCGGTTACGTGGAGCGAAGTCCGGACGAAAACCTGATCGGTTACGCCGTCGATTACAACGGGAGCGAGCTGCACGAACTGCGCTTCCGCGATCTAAGGACGAACACTGACCTCCCCGACGTGGTGGAGGGCGTGTATTACGGGTCTGCGTGGTCGGCCGACAGCAAGACTTTCTTTTACGTCAAGCCCGACGCGTCTATGCGTCCGTATCAGGTCTGGCGGCACCGCCTGGGCAGCTCCGACGACGTGCGCGTGTTCCAGGAGGACGACGAACGTTTCGAGGTCGGGGTCGAGCTCTGCAAAGACGAGCGCTACATCTTCATCTCGACCGCGAGCCAGATCACGAGCGAGTCCTGGATGATCCCGAGCGATCAGCCCGAACGCGAGCCCCGAGTCATCGAGCCGCGACGCGAGGGCATCGAATATTCAGTCGAACATCAGGAGGATCGGTTCTTGATCCTGACGAACGACGGAGCTCGCGACTTCCGGCTCATGGCCGCACCCGCCTCCAGCCCAGGCCGAGCGTCGTGGATCGAAGTGGTGCCCGAGCGGGACGGTGTGCGTCTGAATTCGACTGATGTGCACCGGCATCACGTGGTGCTCAGTCAACGCTCAGACGGAATGCAGCGCCTCGAAGTGCTCAACGCGGACACGGGAGAGCTTCACATCGTGCCTCAACCCGACGCTTCGTACACCGCGTTCCCCGGCTCGAATCCCGATTACGAGGCGCACGTGATGCGATTTTTCTACACGTCGTTGAACGCTCCCTGGTCGGCCGTCGCCTACGACATGGACACGCGTGAAAGGTCGATCGTCAAAGAGCAGCCTGTGCGTGGAGGCTACGACCGCCGCGATTACGTGACCGAACGCCTCTGGGCGACGGCCAAAGACGGGGTTCGGGTGCCGATCTCGCTGGTGTATCGACGCGGGCTTCAGAAAAACGGCTCGAACCCGCTGCTCCTTTATGGATACGGCGCTTACGAGTTGTCGAACGACCCGATGTTCGATCCGGCGCGGCTCAGCCTTCTCGATCGCGGGTTCGTATACGCGATCGCCCATGTGCGGGGCGGGGGAGAGATGGGGCGCGGGTGGTACGAGCAGGGCAAATTCCTTCACAAGCGCAACACGTTCGATGACTTCATCGCCTGCTCCGAGCACTTGATCGCGGAGCGCTTCACATCACCGGAGAGGCTGGCGATTCGTGGACGCAGCGCCGGTGGCCTGCTGATGGGAGCGGTTCTGAATCAGGCTCCTGATCTCTTCGCCTGCGCTGTGGCGCAAGTGCCGTTCGTCGACGCGCTCACGACCATGCTCGACGACAAGCTGCCTTTGACGATCAACGAGTACGAGGAGTGGGGCAACCCCAAAGACCCTGAGTACTACTGGTACATCAAGAGCTACTCGCCTTACGACAACGTGCGCGAAACTTCGTATCCGGCTGTTCTCGTGACAGCGGGCATGAACGATCCCCGCGTCTCGTATTGGGAGCCGGCGAAGTGGGTCGCCCGGTTGCGCGCCCTGGCCAGGAGCCGCGGTGCGATCCTGCTCAAGACCCAGATGGGTTCGGGGCACTCGGGTCCGTCCGGGCGCTACGAGTCCTGGCGCGAGGAAGCTTTCGTGATGGCCTTCGTTCTCGATCAGTTGGGCCTTGACGTGGAGGCAAAGTCCGGGATAGGCTAATCCGGTCTTTACACCCATCCGGGTGTATCTATATTTTCGAGGAGACGCGGTTTGGGATGGCAGGTTTGACGATGACGCGGCTCGCCTTCACGGGCGGAGCCCGCCTGTCCACGACCGCGCATTGAGTCTGGTCCGGTAACCGACAGCTAGAAGCCAGAGCTCACAGAGGACCGTCGCGGTTGTTGGGCACCACGACGGTCCTTTTCTTTTGTCCATTTCATGAGTTCTGGAGAGTTCGATGACCACCGGTTCAGCAATCGAAATTCGAGGCGTCAGCAAGACGTTCCGGCGCCGCCAGCGCGAATCCGGCGCGCCCTGGTGGAGACGTGATCGGCAGGACAAAGTCGCGCTGCACGAGCTCGACCTGACTGTCGAAGCCGGAACGGTGACCGGCATTCTGGGTCCCAACGGCAGCGGCAAGTCGACGCTGATTCGCATCCTCGGCACGCTTTTGACTCCTGACACCGGCCAGGCGATGGTGTTCGGCTGGGACGTCGTGGCCGAGCCGCTTGCGGTTCGCCGGCATGTCAATCGAGTGTCCGTCGAGGCCGCGTTCTTCAAGGAGTTGAGCCCGTGGGAAAACATGCTGTACGCGGCGCGCCTTTACGGCGAGGGCGGCGGCGGGCTCCGCAAGCGCGTCGGTGACATCCTCGGCCGTCTCGGGTTGCCGGCCGATGTGATCGACCAGCCGATGAAGCAGCTTTCGCGCGGACAGCAGCAAAAGGTTGCGATCGCGCGCAGCTTCTTGACGGCGCCGTCGCTGCTCTTGATGGACGAACCGACGACCGGCCTCGACCCTCGCTCCAAGAAAGAGGTTCAGGCGGTCCTTTCGTCTCTTCGCGCCGAGCGCCAGATCACCGTTTTGCTCTGCACGCACGACATGAACGAGGCCGCGGCTTTGTGCGATCGGGTCTTGATGATGGACGACGGCCGCGTGCTCGCGGATGGAACTCCAGATCAGCTGTGTCGGCAGTTCGAAGCCGGCACGCTCGAAGACGTGTTCATGCACCTGACAGGTAAGACACTCGAGACGGAATCCGAAGAGGAGGAGGTGCTCGCCGAATGAGCGTTGGCGTCCGCCGGGGCGAGCTGAATGCGCTCTTTGGTTTCGCTGAGCGTCAGTTCCATGTCGTCAAGCGCTACTGGGCCTGGGAGATCGTCTGGCTCTTCTACAGCCTGGTCAGCGTGCTTTCGATCGGCTTTCTTGCCTCAGGCCTCGGCGAGCTCGGAGCCCCGACCACCGGCTTCGACCTGCATCGCGCGCAGCTGTATCTGCTGATCGGTGCTCTGCTCTGGGGCTATCTGTCGCTGGTCTTCATGGAAGCGGCGTACGGCATCGCGTGGGAGAGATGGGAAGGCACGATCGAGTACACGTTCATGGCGCCTATTCGGCGCTTGACGCACCTGCTCGGCATCTGCCTGTTCGCCATCGGGTATGGCCTTGCGCGCACGTTGGTGGTGCTGATCGCGGCCTCCGCGATGTTCAACCTCGACTTCTCACACGCGAACTTCGCCGGAGCGGCGGCCGTGCTCGCCGCGTCCACCGTTCCATTGATCGGGCTCAGCATCTTCACGGCCGTCCTTCCACTGCTCTCGCCCCAAAAGGGAGAGCAGATGTCGATCGCCCT
>DATLKH010000035.1:0-2076 GCA_035538475.1 Candidatus Dormiibacterota bacterium
GTTGGAATCTGAGCGGTTGGAGGCTCGGGCGGCATCACCGGAAGCGTTGGATTGGTCGGCGCCACGGCCTCGGGCTGCGGAGTAAACGTCGGAGCCGGCGGAGGCGGTGCCGCGGACGCGACGCCGAGGCTGCCCTGGATCGTGCGCGGTCGCTGCCCACCACCCACCACTTCCGCCACATCGAGTGGTGGGTGCGGTGTCGAGTCGGCCGACTTGACCTCGATCATCGCGTTTGGGTCGTCACAAAGAGCGAGCGCACGATCCGCCTTGTCGGCGATGTCTCGTGATTCGCTCGTGTACGCACCCGCGAGCTCGCCGCCGGCGAGGATGATCACGCCAGTGCCGGCCGCGGCGCGGATCATCACGCTGCCGCTGAGCTTGCGCGCGCTCAAGAAGTTGAGCAGCGACTTCATGTCCACCCAGGCGGCGTACAGCTCCGTGTACATGGGTCTAGAGACGGTCAGCTCGAAGAGGCCGTCGATCAGCTCCGGGGACAGGCCCACCACGTCGAGCACGCCGCGGCCTTCACTCACGTCTTCGTTGAATTTCTGCAGAGCCTGCTTGCCGAGTACGAGATTGCCGGCTTCGACCCCGCCGTCATATAGGCACTCGAGCGCGGCGCCTTCCCGGAAGAGGATCAAGCCGGAGGCGTCATCGGTCAGGAGCCGGACGTAACCGGTGTAGTCCTCTCGCTCCAGCGTGGTGAGCAGTCGAGGGAAGTCGACGAAGGAAGTCTTCAAAGAGTCGTAGAGAATCTGTCCGGCGGGGACCGGAATGGGTTCGCGCCCGTGCGCGGGTTGCGGTCGGTGCTTTACGCCACGTCTCGGCTGGGGTGCTTCCACCTTTTTCTCCGGTTCAGCATGCTCTTTTCTTTCCGCTCGTGTCTCGGGATGCTCCGGTCTGGGCTCCTCCCGCTGTTCCGGCTTGTGTTCCTCCCGGTGCTCCTCGGCAGGGGCGCTCGGCGGGGCCTGCGCCGCAGCTTGAACCAGTTCGGGAATGCCGGCCTTGACCGTCTCGTCGGCCGGAAGCTTGCCCTTGGCGTCGAATTCGAAGTCGCCCTTGGTGTAGTGCAGCGCTGCGACCACGGCGTCGTCGCCTGACTTTCCGTCCCCTTGGGCATGGAACAAATGTCCGAACAGGAAGTAGAGAGACGTGGACTGACCATTCCCGTTCCGGATGATCAGGGTGCCAGTCGACCGCTCGCCTTGAGCGGACTCCAGGAGTGATCGAAGAGGGGTTTCGGCTAATGAGCCGTGAGACTGCAAACAGTCATCTCCTAAAGATCGGCCCAGCCCGATCGCGTATTAAGAGAAAGTTAGTATAGGCATCGAGATCAAAACAGCGCGTCCGGAGCCTCCGGAACTACCTTTACCCCCTCGTCCAGCACCAGCGCGCCTGCTCCTCATCCGCCACGGACAGTCGACGTGGAACTCCGAGCACCGCATCCAGGGCCAGCTCGACCCTCCTCTTTCCGAAGAAGGACGGCATCAGGCAGAGCTGCTGGCTGCGCGCCTGCTCGGTCGATCCTTCGCCGGCTTTTACTCGAGCGACTTGAAGCGGGCCTTCGAGACCGCCGAGGTGATCGGCCGGCTGATCGGTCAACCGCCGCAACCGATGGTCGAGCTGCGCGAGATCTTTCTCGGCGAGTGGGAAGGGCTGAATACCCACGAGATAGCGGAGCGTTATCCCGAAGCGTGGGCGAGCTGGGTCGAGGAGCCTGATTGGGACGTCGTGCCCGGAGGGGAGGGAGCCGCGTTGTTTGACACCAGGGTCGCCGGCGCCCTCGAGGAAATCTTTCAAAGACATCCGAGCGGAGACGTGCTGCTCGTTACGCACGGCGGCGTAATCCAGGTCGCGATCCATCGCGTCGTAGGCCACCCGAGCCGTGGTTTGTTCCCGTTCAAGATTCAAAACGCATCCATCACGCAAATCGAAAAGCGCAACGGCCGCATGGTGATCGGCGGCGTGAACGACGTCGCGCACCTCGACGACGTGCTCGTCAACAAGCCGTGATGAGTACGACCCCCGACGAATCAAGTTGGGACCGCGAGCTCGAGCAGCTCGCGCAGCCGGCGC
>DATLKH010000036.1:0-5762 GCA_035538475.1 Candidatus Dormiibacterota bacterium
GTCCTTGTTGTCGAACCACTTGATCACGTCGACCGCCAGCGCCGGATTCTGGGCGTTCGCGCCCACCATCAGGGTTTTCACGCCCACGAAGGGCTGCGCCGGTTTGCCGCCGGCGACCGTCGGGAGCACGGCAAGGCCGTAGTTCACACCGGCTGTCGCGTAGTCCGCTACGGACCACGGTCCGTTGACGATGATCGCCGCCTTCTTGGTCTTGAACAATGTGTCGGCGACGCCGTAGTCGACACTCGCCGGTATGTACGTGCGGAAGCTGGAGATGTAGTTGAACCCGTCCTTGGTGCCCTGGCTCGTAAGTCCGACGGTTCCATCGGCGTGCACGTAGTAACCGCCGAATCCGTACACCCACGGCGCGTTGAAGTAAGCGTCATTGCGGGTGTTCCACACCACGCCATACATACCTGGATGCGCCGCCTCGAACGTCTTGGTGAAGTTGACCAGGTCGCCCGATGTCTTCGGCAGCTGATCGGCCGTGACCAGGTCCTTGTTGTAGATCATGGTGATGGCCTCGACCGTCTCCGGCATCCCATAGATCTTTCCATCAACCGTGTCCGCATCCACGGCAGCCTTCGTGAAGTTGGCGTTCATGTAGTTCATGTCGACGCCGTCAATGCCGTCGATGGGCTTGATGGCTTCGAGCTTGACCATCTTTCCGAGCTGGTCATCCACCCAGGCCATGATGTCCGGCCCCTGTCCTGCCTGAACGGCCGTCGTGACCGCTGTCGCGATGTCGTCCTTGTGGACGAGGTTGATCGTGACGTTTGGATACTTCTGCATGTACGCGGTGAAGATCGCCTGTTTGGCCTTCAGGTAATCGCCCTGCCAGTTGTGCCAGATCGTGATCGTGCCGTTGCGATTGACCGTGGTCGTGTTGTTGTTGCCACCCCCGCCGCCGCCACATGCGGCGACAACCATGGTCGCGGCGACGATCGCTACGCCGAACGACCGTGACAAACGAAACCAGCCCATAGAGTCCTCCTCTCCCGTTTGTGGCGCGCATCCAGCGCTGGTTAAGACGCGTTAAATCGGTTTAGCGGGAATCTAGTCCCGAACTGAGGGACTGTCAAGGACCAGTTCGGCGGCAGTTTGGAGACACCGCGTAGGATTTCGAAACGTGACCGGACGTTCGGGACCCATCGCCAGGACGCGTCTGGCCGGCACCGATCTCGAGTTCTATCCGCTCGCCGGGCTATCCAAATCGGGCGGCGGAGATGCCGCAAGCCTTCCGGTGACCGTGAAGGTCCTGCTCGAAGGCCTGATCCGACTCGCTGAAGCCGGCACGACCGATGCCTCCAACATCGAGGCGCTCGCCAGGTGGCCGGAGGCCGTCGGCGGCTCAGAGCTTCCTTTTCTTCCCGCGCGCGTCCTTATGCAGGACTTCACCGGCGTGCCTGCGGTCGTCGACCTCGCCGCGATGCGATCCGCGATGCAGCGATCCGGAAAAGACGCCGGCAAGGTGGATCCACTGGTGCCGGTCGACTTGATCATCGACCACTCGGTTCAGGTCGACTCGTTTGGCTTCCGCGACTCCTATACGCGGAACATCGAGAAGGAAATCCAGCGCAACCACGAGCGCTATGCCCTGCTGCGCTGGGCGCAGCAGGCGTTTCACAACTTCTCACTCGTGCCGCCGGGCATGGGCATCTGTCATCAGGTCAACCTCGAGTACCTGGCGAAGGTCGTGCAGGTGCGCGACTTCGGCGGCAAGAATGTCGCCATCCCCGACACGCTGATGGGCACCGACTCGCACACGACGATGGTCAACGGACTCGGCGTGCTGGGTTGGGGCACAGGTGGGATCGAGGCCGAAGCGGCGATTCTCGGGCAGCCCGCGTATCTGCCCCCGCCGATCGTCGTCGGCGTGCGTTTTCACGGCGCGCTGCCCGCTGGGTCGACCGCGACCGACCTCGTGCTGACGCTGACTCAGATGTTGCGCAAGCACGGCGTGGTGGACAAGTTCGTCGAGTTCTGCGGCGATGGTCTCTCCAGTCTTTCGGTGCCGGACCGCGCCACGCTGAGCAACATGTGCCCCGAATACGGGGCGACGTCGGCATTGTTTCCGGTCGACCACCAGACGCTGCGCTATCTCGAAGTCACGGGCCGGAGCCGCGAGCAGCTCGAGCTCGTGGAACGGTATACGAAAGAGCAAGGTCTCTTCCGCGTCGACGGTGCGCCCGTACCGAAATTCAGCGAACTGCTTGAGCTCGATCTCGCCACGATCGAGCCGAGCCTGGCCGGCCCCCGGCGCCCGCAGGACAGAGTGCCGCTGCCCAAGATCTGGGAGAGCTTCACCACAGTCTTCAAGCCGGCCAAGCCCGAACCAGAAGCCATCTCCCGCCTCGCCGGGGAAGGCGGACCGGTCGACGGCCGGGCCAAGGTGGCCGTCAAGACAAGGCACCAGGCAGAGCTCGAGAACGGCTGCGTGGTGATCGCGGCGATCACGAGCTGCACCAACACCTCGAACCCATCGGTCATGGTCGCGGCGGGACTGCTCGCGAAGAAGGCGGTCGAACTCGGGCTGACGGTCAACCCGTACGTGAAGACCAGCCTCGCGCCCGGGTCGCGTGTGGTCACCGACTACCTGAAGACGGCGGACCTGCTCGAGCCGCTGGAGAAGCTTGGCTTCTACCTCGTCGGCTACGGATGCACGACCTGCATCGGAAACTCCGGTCCGCTCGCCACGCCCGAGATCGAGGCCGCCGTCATCAAAGAAGACCTCAGTGTGGTGGCCGTCCTGTCGGGTAACCGCAACTTCGAGGCCCGCGTCCATCCGCTGGTCAAGGCGAGCTATCTCACCTCGCCACCGCTCGTGGTGGCGTTCGCGCTCGCCGGCAGCGTAAGCAAGGACCTCACCACCGAGCCGGTCGGGTACACGCCCGACGAACGCCCGGTGATGCTGTCCGAGCTGTGGCCATCGCAGGAAGAAATCAATGCGACGGTTCAGCGCTGCGTGAAGCAGGAGATGTTCGAGCGCGAGTACGCGCGCATCTTCGAGGGCGACGAGCACTGGAAGAAGATGGAAGCGCCGACCGGATCGGTGTTCGCTTGGGATCCGAATTCGACGTACGTGAAGGAGCCGCCGTACTTCGAAGGCTTCGCACCCAGGCCAAAGCCGCTGACGAACATCGATGGAGCACGCGTGCTCGCCGTACTCGGCGATTCAGTGACGACCGATCACATCTCGCCGGCCGGCTCGATTCCGGTCGACGGTCCGGCCGGACGCTATTTGATCGAGCATGGCGTGGAGCGATTCGACTTCAACAGCTACGGCGCGCGCCGCGGAAATCACGAGGTGATGATGCGGGGCACCTTCGGGAACATCCGGCTGCGCAATGCGCTGGCCGGCCGGGAAGGCTATTGGACGCGCCATTTTCCGGACGGTGAGGAAACGACCATCTTTGACGCTTCGCAGCGCTACGCGCAGCAAGGCGTGCCTCTGATCGTGCTCGCGGGAAAGGAATACGGCACCGGGTCGTCGCGAGACTGGGCCGCGAAGGGACCGCTGTTGCTGGGCGTACGGGCTGTGATTGCGGAGAGCTTTGAACGGATCCACCGCTCGAATCTCGTAGGGATGGGCATCCTTCCGCTGCAGTTCGCTCCGGGCGAGAACGCGTCCACGCTGGGGTTGACCGGACACGAGTCGTTCACCATCCGCGGTCTGGAGGACATCAAGCCCGGTCAGAGTCTGGAGGTCGAAGCGCGGGGCGACGATGGAAACGTGCGGCGCTTTACGACCCATGCGCGGGTCGACAACGAGACCGAGGTGCAGTACCTGCATCACGGGGGCATCCTGCCGCTCGTCCTGCGCGAGCTGATGGAGAAGAACTAAGCCGGACGCTCAATTTCCCGGATAGTCCGGACTAACCGTCAGTTTCGAGCCCTACAGACTTGGTTCGTCCGGACTATCCGTTTTGGCTCTGCCGTTCTTAACAGGCGGACTTGTTTTCGGACAGTCGGCATCCGATCCTCGTCGCGTGATCAATCTCAGGCGCAATCCATTCTTCGTCGCCGATGCACGGCGCATCGGAGTGACCTGGGAGGATCTTCAATCAAGAAGCTGGAAACGACTGAGCCGGGGTCAGTACGTGTCGACGAATCTCGTTCACGATGCCAGGCTCACTCTGCGTGCGGTCGCGCGCCGGATGCCACCTGGTCACGCGTTCTCCGGTCCAACCGCCGCCTGGATTTGGGGCCTCGACCTGGAGCCCTGTAATCCGGTTGAGGTCACCATTGGCCGCGATGTCCCAGTGCGCGCCCGGGCTGGAGTGCGGCTCAGGCGTGCGTCACTGCCCGAATCAGATGTCGTCACCATCCGCGATTTCCGGACCACATGCGCGCTCCGCACGGTGACGGACCTTGGCAGTCGACCCAGTTTCCTTGAATCGGTCGTAGCGCTTGACATGGCCCTTCGCGCCGGACTGGTCGGACGATCGCAATTGATCGATTACGTCGATACGCACGCAGGCGCCAAAGGAATCAAGAGGCTACGTCGTGCTGTCGCACACGCTGACGCACGATCGGAGTCGCCGATGGAAACGCGTCTGCGGATCGCGTTGGTCACGGGGCGGCTGCCGAGTCCCCTGGTCCAGGTGGAGCTTCACGACTCCTCAGGGCGATTTCTTGGACGGGCTGACCTTTACTACCCGGACCGAAGGCTGCTGATCGAATACGACGGGGAGAATCACAGGGATCGCCTCGTGTCCGATATGCGCAGGCAGAACGCATTGGTCAACGCGGGTTACCAGCTGCTGCGCTTCACCGCATCAGATCTCGCAGTGCCGGGTTCTGTGGCAGCACAGGTTCGCGAGGCTCGAGCACGGTTGCGCAAGCTGCCTTGGGAAATTGCCGGTTAGTCCGGACTGTGACGCTGGATCCATCGTGAAGACGACGGATAGTCCGGACTATCCGGGGAATGCGGCCCCTAGGCGGCCGGGACTGCGGCTTCGCTTCCCTCGTAAGAAGTCTTGATCGGCAGCCACCGCTCGTGGCCGCACTCCGGGCACTCGAAGAGTCCGACCACGACGTCGGGCTGTGTCGAGTCGGAGTGCATGGTTCGAAGCTCCATGGGAGTCCGGCTCTCGTGCCGCTCGCACGCAGGCGAATTGTCGTAGGTCATGGCGGAACCTTAACGCGCTGCGTCGAAATTCACTAGTCGGCCGGATACAAGGCGGACGGTTCGTTGCTTGTCGCCCGCACACACCCTAAGCTAGCTGAGAATGGCCACCGCCAAAACCGACGCCGAGCCCGAGGCCCAAGAACCCCGGCCGACCGTGCGTGAAGCAATGCGCTCGGTTCTGTCCACGGCCAAGCTCGTCGCGGGCGCCGACGGCCTCGACCGGCACATCGAGTGGGCGCGTCTCATGGAGACGCCAGAAGTACAGCCGCGCGCTGGGGACCTGATGTTCACCAGCGGCTTTCCGATCAAAGACGACGCCCAGGCCCAGATCCGTCTCGTTTCCCGCATTGCCGAAGGCGGCGGCGCCGGCCTGGTCGTGCGGCCCATGCCGTACATGCGCCAGCTGCCGTCGGAGATGGTGACCGAAGCCGACCGGCTGAAGGTCCCGCTCTTCACCATCGGCTCTGATGTCCAGTTCGTCGATTTGATGGCTCCCTTGCTCGAGCGGATCATCAACGCCGAACACTGGCGCCTCAAGCGCTCGATGGACATCCACAGGCGTTTCACCGAGCTGGTCCTCGACGGCAAAGGCGTGAATGAGATCTGCCGCACGCTCGCCGACCTGCTGGAG
>DATLKH010000037.1:0-11640 GCA_035538475.1 Candidatus Dormiibacterota bacterium
GCCACTCGGGCGCGGGCAAGACGTACCTGCTCTCGACGATCGCGATGGGCGCTCTGGGGCGCGGAGCTCAAGTCTTCATCGTCGATCCGGAGCACGAATACGGTGGGCTCGCCCGGCAGCTCGGCGGAGTCGAAATTCAACTTGCGCTCGGTTCGGGTCATGCGCTCAACGTTCTCGATCTCGATTCGTCGGAGCGTCACAACGAAGCGTGGCTTGGTCCGGCCGTCGCCGATGCCGTCGACGTGTGCGCCTGCATCTGCGGCTCACTCGACGAATCCGAGCGTGCGCTCACGGAAAGCGCGGTGCGGCTCGCCTATGCACAGGTATCGCAACCGCTGCTCCAGGACGTCGCCGACCGCTTGCCGCCGACCGCGCGGGCTGCGGTGATCCTGCGGCGATGGGTTACCGGAAGCCTCGGGCAGATGTTCAGCGCCCCGACCAACGTGGATCTCGAGGCGCCGATCGTGGTCTTTGGAATGCGCGAGCTGCGCGAAGAGATGATCGCGCCGGTCCACTTCCTGATCGCTGAGGCGCTGTGGACGCGGATCAAACGCAGAGACCGGCGCCGGATGCTGATCGTCGACGAGCTCGGGTTGCTGTTCGAGGATCCGACAATTCGGCGTTTCGTCGTGAGCCTCGCCCGCCGAATTCGCAAGTACAACGGCTCGCTGGTCTTTGCGACGCAAAATCCAGGTGACCTCCTCTCTTCAGACCAGGGTGCCGTTGTGGCCACGAACCCCGCGCTCCTGTTTCTCGGCGGGCAGCGGCCCGGCGAGGCGGCCAAGCTCGAGCACGCATTCGACCTCAGCCCTCGACAGCGCTCGCTCCTGGAAGCCGGTCGTCGGGGCGACTTCCTGCTCGTCGCCGGCCCCGACCGCCTGCCCGTTCGGGTTCAGGCGCCGCCGTGGCAGGAAGAGGTGATGCGCGTGGCGCGTAAGGCGGTCAGACCGCCGCCGTGATCGGTAGGCTAATGGCCATGCCGCGGGTCCTTCACTACCAGCTGCGCGACTTGCCAGAGCACCAGCTGGAGCGGGTTCACGATCAATTCACAGCACTTGGTCAAGCGCGGCCCTGGCGGTGCGGCCGGCCATGGGTGGCCAGTTCACAGTCCCGCGGCCTGTTCGAGATGGAGTACTTCCGCCACCTCAAAAACAGCGAAGGCAAGAGCTTGAGCGCGGCCGGTTTCGCCAAGATGGCGGGCGACGAAACCGATGCCCTGATCATCACGATCTTCATGCGTGACCTCAGCGCGGAGTACGGCATCCGAACCACCATCCGCGACGAGGACCATCCGCTCGCCAAGCTGCGCCGTTTGGACTTCGAATCCGGCCGGCTGCCGAGCGGCCAGTCGCTCGAGGACGTCCTGGCCAAGCGCCCGGTGATCAAGAAAGTGGAAGGGGAACGCATCTTCTTCTACCCACCCACGTTCCGGCTTCACTCGCAAGGTCCACCAAGCCCCGAGTGGGCCTACGCGCTCTGCGGCATGCGGGCTTACGCGCCGACCTTGCTCGAGGCAGAGCAGGAGGCGCTCAAGATCCTCCGAGGCTTCGGCCACCTTGGCCACTGAGAGTCCGGCACAAAGCCAGGACTTCGTTCGCTCCGCCGACGGGACCAAACTCGCCTACTGGCACTGGCCCGTCGCTGGATCCTCGACGACTTTCGCGGTCGTGCACGGCCTGGGCGAGCACGGCGGTCGCTACGACCGCTTCGCCCACGGGATGGCGCCCTTCGGTATGTCGACCTATGCGCTTGACCTGCGGGGCCATGGCAGAAGCGCGGGCCAGCGGGGCCACGTCGACTCCTGGACGCAGTTGGTCGAGGACGCCTCCGCTTTCATCGCGTGGGTCCAGAACCAGACGCCTCACGAAGTCGTGCCGGTTGGGCACTCGTTCGGCGGTGCGGTGCTGCTCAGCACAGTGCTCGCCCGCAAGCTGGCCAACACTCGTCGCTTCGTCGTCTCCAGCCCAGCGCTGAAGCTCAAGATGTCGGTGCCGGGCTGGAAGAAATCGCTCGGCCGGTTGACGGCACGAGTCACGCCCCGTCTGGCCATGAGCAACAACGTCGATCCAGGAACTGTGTCGCGCCTGCCTGAGGTGGTGGAGGCCTACCGGAAAGACCCGTTGGTGCACAATCGAATCACGAGCCGAATGTTCAGCGAGTGGCAGGGCGCATCCGCAGAAATCCTTGCGCGAGCCGGCGAGATCGAGATTCCGTTTCTCATCCTCGCCGGCAGCGACGACCGGCTGATCGATCCCGAAGGCAGCCGGCTGCTACATGAAAGGACGCCGCGAGTGAGTCGATTCGAGCTCCTACCGGGGCGCTACCACGAGCCGTTCAACGACCTCGGGAGCGACCAGGTGTTCGCGCTCATCGCGGACTGGATGAAACGGTGATCCCCTTGGCGGCGCTCGCGGGCAACCTGAATCTCAATCCTGGTTCGTGGCTGTCCTGGATCATTGTGGGTTTGATTGCCGGCGCAGTCGCGTCACGTGTCGTAGCGGGTCGAGGATTCGGATGCGTGGCGGACATCGTCGTCGGTGTTGCCGGCGCGATCATCGGCGGTTTTTTGTTGAGCACCCTGTTCGGCGCCAGCGGCACAGTCGGGTTCTGGGGCAGTCTCGTGGTCGCGTTCATCGGCGCGGCGGTGCTGCTCGCCGCATTGAAATTGCTGTCGGGCGGCCGCGTCTAGGCGCTCAGCCGGCAGCCACCCGAACTTCTTCTTTCTCTTCCGCGTGCACCGGCTGCTGCGCCGCGCTGCGTGACCGCCGCTGGATCAGCGTCGTGGTCAACAGCGTGAACGCGAGGAACGCGATCGGAACGACGAAGGTGTGCTTCATCGCGTCGATGTAGCCGCTGACGAAGACGTCGTGAGCGACGGCCGCCAGTCGGGCCTTGACGTCGGGTGGAAGGTTCGAAGGCAGGCTGGCTCCGGTCTGACCGGTGCCAATTTGAAATCCCTTGCTCGAGATGTTTGTAAACGCGGCGATGAACGGAGCCTGAAACGACGGTGGCAGCGCGCCTGCGTGGCTGACCGCCTGGTTGTGCAGCGAGGTCGCCAGTTGGTTCTGCAGCACCGCCCCGATGACGGCGCTTCCAATCACTGCACCGAGCTGGCGGATGGTGTTCAGAACAGCCGACGCCGAGCCGGCGACCTGGGGCTGAATGTTGCGCATGGCCACCGTGGTCAGTGGCGCGAACGTCATGCCGATGCCGGCGCCGGCGATCACGGCCGGCACGAAGAAGTTGATCCAGGTCGAATCGGGACCGGCGACATACACCATCGAAGTCATGCCTGTCGTGAACAACGCGATGCCTGTCATCAAGATGTATTTGCCGCCGACCCGATCTGCGAAGCGGCCTGCAATGGGCGCGGTGAACATCGAGACCACGGACATCGGCGCCAACGTCAAACCCGCAACCAGCGCCGAGAACCCGCGCGCCGACTGCAGGTAGATGGTGAAGGGCAAGAACATGCTCAGCATGCCGAAGCTGATGGCGGCCGAGATCCAGTTCGCAACCGCAAAGTTGCGCTCCTTGAAGAGGGACAGCGGCATCAGCGGCTCACGCTGGTAGCCCTCCCAGATGACAAACCACACGATCAGCGCGACGCCGATTCCGATGACCTGCGGGATCGTGATGCCGTACGAGTCGATCAGGCCCCAGTTGTAGCGCTCGCCTTCGATCAATCCGAAAACGATTCCAAACAAACCGGCCGTGGCAACGACGATGCCCATGATGTCCCAGCCGTGTCGCCGGCCGGGTCGAAGGTCCGGAATGATAAGGAAGGTGGCGATCAGGGCCAATGTCCCCACTGGCACGTTGATGAAAAAGATCCACTGCCAGTTGATGTAGGTGATGATCGCGCCGCCAAGGGTCGGACCGGCGAGCGTCGCGAGCCCGGCGACTCCGCCCCAGATGCCGAATGCGGCGCCGCGGCGCTCGGGCGGAAAGATGGTGGTGAGGATGGCGAGCGTTTGCGGCGTGAGGAGCGCGCCGCCGACTCCCTGGAGCACGCGAGCCGCGATCAGTTGATCCGGGTTTTGGGAGAAACCGCAGAGCGCGGACGCGAGCGTGAAGATGAACAGCCCGATCGCGAACAGCGTGCGCTGGCCGAAGAGATCACCGAGCCGCCCCGCGGTGATCAGCAGCACCGCGTACACGAGCACGTAGGCATTGATCACCCAAAGGATCTGGTCGAGGGTCGTGTTGAGCCCCGCGCTCATGGCCGGGATGGCCACGTTCACGATGGTCGTGTCGAGCATGATCATGAAAAAGCCCGTGGTCAAAACGAGCAAAACGAGCCAGGGGTTAGTGCGTGCCTGTGCCATGTCTCCTCCTCATCGGTTCATGGCCGGAATCGACACCGGCCCTCCACTCCAGCGTTCCGTCGGAAATCTCTTTCGCGAGCTTGATCACCCAGGCCCGCTCGGCTTGAAGCAGCGCGATCTTGTGCTCCAGCTCGATCAGAGCCAAGCGCGTGTGGCCGCTCGAGCGCAGCTCATCCAGAATCCGCGTCAGCTTGTCGGCCACTGTTTTCAGATGTGTGGCCCGCTGCTGCAGCTTCTCCGCGGCGACCTCGGCGCTCAGGTGATGCATGAACATCAGGCCGGCAGAGAAATGCAGGTATTCGCGTCGCGGTTCGGCAAGGATCTGACCGACGACGCGGTGAAGCAGGTCGCGCCCGGGAGCGGTGAGCTCGTAGACAGTCCGCTCGGGCCGGCGGCCCTCCTTCTCACGCTCGAGGGGAACGATCCAGCCGTTGCGCTCGAGCATCTCGACCGTGTGGTAGAGGGAGCCGAAGTTCAGGCGAATGAACTCGTCGTGGTGACGGCCCCGCATTGTGGACGCGAGCTCGTAGGGGTGCATCGGCCGCTCGTGGAGCAGTTCCAGGATCGAGAGCGCGAGCGGCGAGAGCTCGACGGTGACCTCAGCTTCTGGCATATTCCACATCGAATATACCAAACCGGGCATCCCGAGGGAAGTATTCCATGGCGAATTCTTAAGATCCCCACAGCAAATTCCAAGCTTTGGGAACTACGTTCCCGAACCAGTAACCAGAAAGGGAGTGAGTTGGGTTGGTTGGGCTTTTGAATAGGACGCGGCTTGTCGTCGCCGGCTTGGCGATCGTCGCTTTGGTGCTTGGAACCTTGATCTACCGGGACATATTCGTTCCGAGCAAAAACGCTTCCAGCGCGCTGAACCTCTACACGGTCGCTCGCCGCACCGTGACGTCCACGACCACCGGCTCGGGCAACCTGGAGCCTCAAGCGCAGTCGAACGTCAACTTCAAAGTCGCGGGGACCCTGACCGAGATCGATGTCCGGGTCGGCGACCATGTCACGGCCGGCCAGACGCTGGCGCGGATCGATTCATCGGCTGAAGAGACCGCCGTTTCCCAGGCGCAGGCCAACCTGGCCACCGCCCAGGCCAATCTCCAGGCGGTCGAAACACCGCTCACTCAAAACCAGATCCAGCAGCTGCAGGACAACGTAGCCACTGCTCAGCAGTCCTACAACGACACGGTCACGCAAACCAGTCTCACGAACTCTCAGGACGCAAACCTGGTCACCGCGCATCAGAACCAGCTGACCATCGACCAGCAATCGCTGACTTTCAACGCCGCCTATCAAAAGGCCCTGCAGAAGCTGAACGCCGACAAGGCCACGCTGCAGACCGCGATTGCAAAGTTCAATGCGGACGGCTGTCAATCGCAGACTTACGCGACCTACTCGCCGACCTGCATGACCGATTTCAACGCGGTCTCGGCCGACCAGACGACCGTCAACACCGACCAGCTGAACGTCAACATGATGGCCGCGACCGTCAACGCCGACCAGGCGAAGTTGAATGCGGATCAGGCCAAGCAACAAACCGACAAGGTCAACGGCCAGCGCTCCATCAACCAGGCCGCGGCATCGCTGACCGGCGCACAGGACCAGCTCAAGACCCAGACGGAAACCAAGCCCAACCAGATCGCCGGAGCGCAGGCTCAGCTGGCGAGCGCGCAGGCCGCGCTGCAGACGGCGCAGCAAAACCTCAACTACACCACGCTCCAGGCGCCGATGGATGGCGTGGTGAACAGCATCAACGGAGTCGTCGGAGAAGCCGTCGCGCCAGGCGGCGGTGCGACCGCCGAGGCGCCGGGCACGCAGGCACCGCTGCCCACGAGCTCCGCGTCCACGGCCTTCATGGTCATCAGCAACATCAGCGCAATGGAAGTCGTGATTCCGTTCGCCGAGTCCGACGCTTCCAAACTTGCTTTCAACCAGGACGCACAGGTCACGTTCGATGCGGTGCCAAACCTCACGATCAGCGGCCACATCGTTGCGGTCGCTTCATCCGCCACTCTCTCGAGCGGCGTGGTGAACTACTACGCCACCGTCGCGCTCAATCAGGTCAACGCTGCCCTCAAGCAAGGCATGACCGCCAACGTAACCGTGACCACCAACAAAGTGACCAATGCACTGACCGTGCCCAACCTCGCGATCAACCGCTCCACGGGACAGGCTTACGTCTACGTCTATTCGAGCGGGCAGCAGGTGCAGACGCCCATCGAAACCGGTGTCGTGGGTGACCAGTTCACCGAGGTCACCGGCGGTCTGAACGACGGCGAACAGATCGTGATTCCGACGCTGCGCGTGGGCTCCTCCAGCGGTCAGCGCGGCTTTGGAGGTGGCGGCGGCGGGGTCCGCATCGGCGGCGGCGGATGATCCAGTTCGAGGCGGTGACCAAGACCTATCGCCTGGGCAAGGTCGAGGTTCGAGCGCTGCGCGGAATCGATCTGCAGGTCGGAGTTCGCGAGTTCGTGGCGATCATGGGCGCCAGCGGCTCGGGCAAGTCGACGCTGATGAACATCATCGGCTGCCTCGACGTGCCGACCAGCGGTCGGTACCTGCTCGACGGCACCGATGTCTCGAAGTTGAATGACGACGAGCTGGCCCGCATCCGGAACAAGAAAATTGGATTCGTCTTCCAGAGCTTCAATCTGATCCCGCGCACGACCGCGCTGCACAACGTCGAGATGCCGTTGATCTACGCGGGTGACGCGGATCGAGGCGTGCGCGCGCGCGAGGCGCTCGCCGCCGTAGGTCTTGGAGACCGAATGCATCATCAGCCGACCGAGCTCTCGGGCGGTCAGCAGCAGCGGGCTGCGATCGCTCGCGCCCTGGTCACCAATCCGTCGATCCTGCTCGCCGACGAGCCGACCGGGAATCTCGACAGCGGCTCGAGCGTCGAGATCATGAAGCTGCTGACGCGGCTCAATGAGGAAGAAGGCCGGACGATCGTGCTGATCACTCACGAGCACGACATCGCAGCCTTCGCCAAACGGGTGGTCGAGCTGCGCGACGGAAAGATCGTGCGCGACGAGAAGAGCTAGATGAATCTCTTCGAAGCGCTCCGCATCGCCGCCGGGGGTCTGCTCGCCAACCGACTGCGGAGCGGGCTCACGATGCTCGGCATCATGATCGGCGTCAGCGCCGTAATCCTGCTCGTCGCGGTTGGCAACGGCACCTCTGTTCAGATCAACTCCCAGATCCAGGCGCTCGGGGCAAACGTGATCTACGTCTATCCGACGAACGCAAAAGGGGTTGGTGGGGTCTCGCAGGGATTTGGGACGGGCCAGACGCTGACCGAAGCCGACGTTTCCGCCTTGAACAATCCGCAGCAAGCACCGGATGTCGTGGCGGCAATTCCGATCGTGCAGGCAGGTGGCCAGATCACGTATGCGAACCAGAATTACTTCGCGCCCGTCACGGGCAGCTCGACTCAGTTTCCCGAGGTTCGCAACTATCAGCTGGCCGAAGGCAGCTTCTTCACGCAAGACGACCTGAACTCGCGCCGTCGAGTCGTGGTGCTTGGGCAGACGGTGGTCCAGAACCTGTTCGGGACCACGGACCCGATCGGTCAAACGATCAAGATCAGCCGCCAGAGCTTTCGCGTGATCGGCGTGTTCGCGTCCAAGGGCAGCAGCGGCCTGGGATCGCAGGACAACGTCGTGGTCACGCCGTACACGACGGTTTGGGCGTATTTGACCGGCGCGCGAGGCAAGGTGATCAGCCAGATCGTCGCTTCAGCAGGTTCCGCCGGCACGGTGTCCGCGGCCGAGACCGAGATCACTGCGATTCTGCTCAACCGCCACCAGATCTCAGATCCTTCCCAGGCAGACTTTCAGCTCCAGAGCCAGCAGGACATCCTGAACCAGGCGAATTCGATCGCGACCGCGCTGACGCTGGTGCTCGGGGCGATCGCCGGCATATCGCTGGTGGTCGGCGGCATCGGGATCATGAACATCATGCTGGTCACGGTCACGGAACGAACACGCGAGATCGGCATTCGGAAAGCCATCGGCGCGCGCCGGTCGGATGTCCTGATGCAGTTCTTGATCGAAGCCATGGTCCTGAGCGGCCTGGGCGGTGCGCTCGGCATCGGGATCGGCGCGCTTCTCGCCAACGAGATGACGCGCATCCCGGCGGTCGCGAGCTCGAACTTTCCTCCGCCCGTCGTTTCAGCACCGTCGGTTCTTCTCGCCTTCGGCGTCTCGGTCGGAATCGGACTTTTCTTCGGCATATACCCAGCGAATCGGGCGGCTGCGCTGCATCCGATCGAAGCCCTCAGATACGAATAAGGAGTCGTTTCGGTGAAGACATATGTGATTGCGCTTCTGGTCGTGGTCGGAGTGATGGCCGGCTTCTATGGAGGTTTCAAGGTCGGCCAGAACAACGTGAGCGCCAGCGCCAAGACAACCAGCGGAACGAGCGGCCGACTGAATTCCGGCGGAGGTTTTGCGGGCGGCGGCCGCAACTTTGGATCAGCGTGTCCGAGCCCAGGCGCTCCGACTCCCGCGGCGGGCACAAACGCGGTGGCCCGGGGCAGCATCACCGATCTGTCGTCGACGTCGATGACCATCACGACTCAGAGCTGCGACGTGAAAGTCGTCTTCGGCAACACGGTGCAAGTCTCCAAGACGGTTGCGGGCTCGACCGGCGATCTGAAAAACAACCTGGTCGTGACGATCATCGGCACGCGTCAGGCTGACGGCAGCATCAAGGCCACGACGATTCAGATCGGCAACGCCGCAGCGATCGTCGGTGGTGGCGGCGGCCAAGCGCCCAACGGAGGCTGAGCGGCGGCCGCTCGGCTCGTTTGGGCGTTGCTGGCGCTGGTCCTGGCGCTCGGAGGATGGTTGCTCCTGCTGAACAGTTTGCTCGGCCAGTTCGGTTTTGTCGTGATCGGCGTCGGAGTCGGGATTGCGTGCGCGCTCATCGGCAGCATGGCGCACGACGCTTTGGCCGGGCGGCGGCTTTAAGTCTTACCGAGCGGTTTTTCGAACCAGGCGACGTCCCAGTAGCGATCGAACTTCCGGCCCTGCTCGGTGAACAGCCCGACGCGTTTGAATCCAAATTTTTCGTGAAGCGCGATCGACGCGGGATTCGGCAGCGCGATTCCGGCGTACGCCCGATGAAGATCTTCGTCTTCCAGCGCGCGGAAGAGCTGCTCGTAAAGCCGGCCGCCCGCACCTTTGCCGACCGAGTCGGGTGCGACGTAGACGCTCGTCTCGACTGAAGTCCGGTATGCGGCCTTGGGTCGAAACCGGCTGCTCGATGCGTAACCGATCACGGCGCCCACATCCAGCGCGACGAAGAGGCGGTAAGGGCCGGTGTTGGCGAAGTGGCTGAACCACTCCTTGCGCCACTCCAGACTCAGCGGCTCGAGGTCGAACGTGTAGTGAGCGTCCTCGACGTAATGGTTGTAGATCTCGTTCAGCGCTTTCAGATCGGATGCCCGTCCAGGCCGCACCTCGACATCGGCATGAATCACGACGCGAAGTGTATTTCGCACAATTGCGGTGATGGATCGCATCGAGCTGCGTGGAATGGCGTTTTCGGGCAGGCATGGCGCGCGCGCGGCCGAGAAGGAACATCCGCAGGAGTTCCGAGTCGACCTGGAAGTCGAATGCGATACCGAAAAGGCCGCCGGCACGGACGATCTCGATGACACGATCGACTACACCCGCCTGCGGGCGATTGCCCGTGACGTGATCGAAGGCAGCTCGCGGAACCTGCTCGAGGCGCTCGCGGCGGAAATCGCACAACGAACCCTCGCGGTGTCGGGAGTGGCGTCCGTCGCGGTCCGGGTGTCCAAACGGCCGGCCAGCATGCTGCCCATCGATTCCGCTTCCGTGCACATAAAGAGGACGCGCGCAAACCCCCGATGACGATTGCTTACTTCGACTGCTTCTCCGGCATCTCGGGCGATATGGCCCTGGGAGCGCTGATCGACTGCGGAGGGGACCGGGCGGTGCTCGACGCAGTGGTCGAAGCCTTGCGCTTGCAGGATGAGGTCAGAGTCGACGTGCGTCGCGAGTCCCGCGGTCATGTGGCCGGCACGCGCGTGATCCTGGACGTGGCTGAGCGCAGCGAACGAACCGCGCCGGTGCTTCGATCCTTGGTCGAGCAATCGGATGCCCCGGCCGAGGTCAAAAAACCCGCGCTGGCCGCGGTCCAACTCTTGACGCGCGCAGAGTCGCGAATCCATGGGGTGACTGAAGACCAACTTCACCTTCACGAGCTCGGCGGCGCGGACACGCTGGTCGACATCGTGGGCGCTTTCTGGCTCATGCACTCGCTCGAGGTGAGTCATGTCTATGCGTCGCCGCTTCCCGCACCACGAGGTCGCAAGGCAGGGATGCCGCTGCCGGCGCCGGCCAGCCTGCGGGTGCTCGAAGGCACCGGTGCGGTGCTCCAACCGGTCGACGAAACGCGCGAGCTGGTCACACCCACCGGAGCCGCGATTCTCGCTGCCTGCGCAACTTTCGCCCGGCCGACCATGTCATTGGGCCGCAGCGGTTACGGCGTTGGGGCGCACGACGCGCCAGGCAATTTGTTGACTGTGTGGATCGGGGAAGGGGTTGCTGCCAGCATGGGCGTGACGCTGATCGAGACCAACCTCGACGATATGGCGCCGAACGTGATCGCCGCACTTGTCGAGGACCTCATGGCCGCTGGTGCGCTCGACGTCACGGTCACGCCGACTTTGATGAAGAAAGGCCGGCCTGGTCATGTGCTGGGGGTGATGTCGCCGCCGGAGCTGGTGGCCAGGCTCAGCGATCATGTGCTCCGGCACAGCACGACGCTCGGCGTCCGCCTCAGCCCGACCCAGCGTGTGCTTGCGGGACGGCGGGTGATCGATGTGGTCACCCCGCTCGGCAGCGCACGGGTCAAGGTCAAGGAGCTGGACGGTCATCCGATCGACGTCGCGCCCGAGTTCGAAGACTGCCGCCGGATCGCGCTCGAGTCCGGGATGGATTTGCGAGAGGTGATGAGACTCGTGGTGGCGGCAGCGCGCAAGGAACTGGGATTGACCGCGTGACCGCGCGCCTGATGGATGGCAAGGCCGTCGCCAAACAGATCTTCGACGAGGTGGCCGAAAAAGTAGCGGAACGAGTTGCCGAAGGCCGGCCGCGTCCGAAGCTGGCGACCGTGCTGGTCGGCGACGACCCGGCATCGGCCCAATACGTGGCGCTCAAACAGCGCAATGCGCACAGCGTCGGCATCGAGTCCGAGGACCATCGGCTTGGCGCGCAGACCACAACCGAGGAGCTGCTCGCGCTCGTCCACCGGCGCAACCGCGACGAAGACG
>DATLKH010000038.1:0-1711 GCA_035538475.1 Candidatus Dormiibacterota bacterium
TCTCGCGCGGACCAGCCGCCGTCTTTGGGAGCGATCTCCGCGTCCGCGGCGCGCCCATCGAGAAACACGCCCAGGACGTCCAATTGCGTCGCCAGCCGTTCGCGCGTTCATCGAGGCACCGTCATGTGGTCCGGCTCCTCAGCCCGCGAGGAGATCGCAGAAGCACCAGGACTCGCGCCGGACGACCTCTCCACGCGCGACGGGGACCTTGCGCCGGAAGATCGGCCCGGCGAAGACGAAGGTGTGAAACTCTCCGTTTTCTCCGCACGGATCGACGCCGTCAGGGAAGTCGGCCAGCAGCGCCGCGTCAAACGAACGGCCGGCAAACGCGCACTCGAGCACGCGGGTGTCGACGCACGACAAGACCGCTTCGAATCCCTGGTCGATGAACTGCCGGGCAAGCATGTGCGTGTCGCGCAGCCAGATCGGGAAGATGGGTGTCATCCCGGCGCGAGCCAGCCACTGCTCCCGGTACCTTCGAATGTCCGCCAGGAAGAGATCGCCGAAGGCGATCGTGGTCACCCCCGCTCCGCGGTAGCGCTCGAACGCCGCCTCCATGCGCGCCTGATACACCTCGTTGGTCGCGCCCTGCGGGATGAACACGACTTCGAGCGGGAAGCCGAGCGCGGCAGCCTGCTGCTCGAGCAGCGAGCGGCGCACCCCATGCATGCTGATCCGATCATAGCCTTCCGTGACCGTGGTGAGCAGCGCCGCGACGGAACACGCGCCCTTATCCAGGATTTCGGCGAGGGTGAGGCAGCTGTCCTTGCCACCGCTCCACGATACGAGGATCCGGTCCGACACGGTGGGTGCCGGGGGCAGAACGCCGGTGCTAGCCGGCAGAACCCTTGTGGCTTTCCCTCTTGATGGTCCGGACGCCGCGGCCCGCATCATGGTACGAGCGGTTCGCCTGCACGCCGAAGTAGATGGTGGCGAGCGTCAGCACGAACAGGGCCCACACTAGGGCGAACATACGGTTGCTGAGTTCCGCGGTCAACAGCGAGATCAAGAATGCGATCGAGGCGCCAAAGGTGATGCCGAAAAACACCAGGTGGACGGCAAACGAGGTCGACGCCACGCTGATCTGGTCGAGCTCGCGTTCGCTGACGCTGTACATCTCGATCACGCGTGGCACCGACACAATCGTCACCTCGCCGAGCAGCGAGTCGTGCGGAAGATCGGTCTGGGTCCTCGGAATCGGAGAGTCGTCGATTCGGGGTTCCACGGCCATCGGGTCTGCCTCCCTCGCGCCGGGTTGAGGGCTTCGCTGCGACGAGGCGCTTTTCAGCCTGAACACTCTATGCCCTCCCACTTCAGGGTCTAGACGCCACGAGCGTGGCGCGTTGGCGGGCTGCAGGTTTTGGTTCAAGCCGGGCTCAGGCCTGTCCTCCAGAGGATGTTTCCGAGTGGGGGCGAACTCTGGCCAACGGCCGTTTCAGGTCAGCGAGAGGCGGGTGGTGAGGGCCTCGTGAGTCGCGACCTCCGCGTGGTTGCATCCTCGCTCACGGCGATCCGCGTCGGCGCGCTCCTCTGGATCGCGTGGACGCTGCTCGCGGCGCCGTCCTCGTGGGGAGCCGCGCCGCCGATCCGGGTCGGCTACCTCGGCACATCGGGCGACGCCGGCATCTTCATCGCGGTCGAGAAGGGCTACTTCACCGATCAGGGCCTTACCGTTTCGCTGGAGCGCTTTGGCATCGGCGCCGACCAGATG
>DATLKH010000039.1:0-1885 GCA_035538475.1 Candidatus Dormiibacterota bacterium
CTCCAGCAGGTCGATCCAACGTCCGCCAAGCACCTCGTGCGCATCGCACTGGGCAAGCTGCGCCTCGGGATTGGCGATCCAACCGTGCTCGATGCGTTGTCGTTCGCGAAGAAGGGCGACCGCTCGTTGAGACCGGTGCTCGAGGGCGCCTACAACCGGACCTCCGACCTCGGACTGATCGCGAAGACCTTCTGGTCAGGCGGAGAAGAGGCCGTCAAGGCACTCAAGGTCACGGTCGGCCGCCCGATCCGCAGCCAGCTGGCGGAACGCCTGCCCAATCCAGAAGCCGTCATCAAGCGGCTGGGCCTGGTGGCGGTGCAGCCAAAGTACGACGGCATTCGCGTCCAGATCCACAAAGACGGTTCCAGCGTCCGGATCTTCTCGCGCAACCTCGAGGACTTCACCCTGATGTTTTCAGAGCTGACGTCGGCCGCTCAGCAGCTGCAGGACCAGACGCTGATCCTCGACGGCGAGGCGATCGCGTACAGCAAGGAATCAGAGGACTATTTGCCCTTCCAACTCACGGCCAGCCGGCGGCGAGTGCACGGCATCGAGCAAGCCGCGTCCGAACTCCCGCTGGTTGCCTTCATCTTCGACATCCTCTACCAGAACGGGCGCGACTTGACCGGCCTACCTTATGAGGAGCGGCTGGCGATGGTCGATGCGGTGATCGCTGGTTCGACGGTGCTGTTGCCCGCGCCCATCATCAAGACCGACTCCGTCGAGGTGTTGACCAAGACGCTGCTCGATAACATCGACCGCGGCCTCGAAGGCGTCGTCGTCAAGCGGCCAGATTCGCCCTACCAAGCCGGTGCGCGCAACTTCAACTGGGTCAAGCTGAAGCGCCATACCAGCGGCGAGTTGAACGATACCGTCGACCTGGTGCTGCTGGGCTATTACTTCGGCAGGGGCAAACGCGCCGAGTTCGGCGCCGGCGCCTTGCTCGCCGGCGTCTACGACGCGGATAAAGACCGCTTCGTGACGATCACCAACCTCGGCACGGGGCTGTCCGACGCGGAATGGCGGGAGATCCACCAGCGCGCCGATGCGTTGCAAGTCGACCAGCGGCCGGCGCGTGTCGAATCGATCATCAAGCCGGACGTGTGGCTGAAGCCCGAGGTGGTCGTCGAAGTGCTTGCCGACGAGATCACGCCGAGCCCCAGACATACGGCGGGCATGGTCGGCGACGAGCCTGGCTTTGCGCTGCGCTTTCCGCGGATCGTCTCTTTCAGGAGTGCTGACAAGCGCCCCGAGGATGCGACCACCGTCAAGGAAATCGCGCAGCTATACCGTCAGCAGCGCGAGCGCAAAGTCCCCGCCTGACGTCACTCGCCTGCGTCGATGGCGGCGACGCGCGACTTGATGATCTTCGTCAGGAGCCGATCGGAGGGTGGCTTCTCGGGCGGAAAGCGAACCGTGCCTTTGAGCAGGGTGAAGGCCTTCAACTCCTGCGCGTATTCGTTGACGAAGCTGCCGTAGAGGGCGACGTGATCCTTCCAGTGCGCGAAGTACACAACCGGCTTGCCCTTGTATTTGTACCCTGCCATTCCATAGCCGATGACCTCGGTCGCCTTTGGGGCAGCGGCCCTGATCACCTTGCGCGGCCTGTTCAACGTCGGACGCAGCCTGGCGGGGCTCGCGGCGATGTACTCGTCGACGGTTTTCGGCTTCGGCTTCGGCATGCGATGTATTAGTCTGCCAGCCTGAGCGTATGGCTGCCGAGATCAAGCTCACCGACCAATTGAGACAACTCCCGCCATCGCGGCGGTCGACGGTACAGGCAGCCCGCCGGACCGTCCAGGCGATCGCGCCATCGGCGCAGGAGATCACGTATCAGAGCCAGCCTCCTCGCTCCAAAAGCGCGATGTGGAAGCTGGTCCGCTAC
>DATLKH010000040.1:0-2808 GCA_035538475.1 Candidatus Dormiibacterota bacterium
CAGTGTTTTCCGTGAGGAACCTGCCGACCTCGAGCTCGGGATTCACCCCCTCCTCGAGGCGTCGAAACACTTTCAGCATCAATCGCTCGCCGAAGATGACTGAGTTGTTGCTCTGTTCCGCGACCGAGAGTTGTGCCTCCAACCTCACGTTTTCGGGGCCGCGCAACCGGGCAAACGCGCGAGTCGTAGACCCCGTCAACGTGCCGTTGTCACCGCCTGAGCGCCGCCGCCGAGCGATCGCTCCGAGCATCGCTTCGGCGAAGTTCGGCGGACCCAGCGCGTCGTAAATCAGTCCCCGCGAATCATCGCCCTCGTTGCGGACCCAGGCGATCGCCGATTGCGGCCAGCGCTCGAGAACGTGCGGCGCTTCCGCTGCGTTTGCGTATGCGATCGGCAGGATGTACGAGTCCGGGTCGCCTTCCGCGTAGCTGATCAAGACCGTGCTGAGGTACGAGTACTCTTCGGCGCCGGGAACGCTCGTCACCTCGGTGATCTCGGTCGACTTGATGCGACGTGCCTTGCCGGCGAACCAGCGCCGCTGAGGTATGTAGCGCAGCAGAATGGCCTCGAACCGCTCCTGGGCGTTTCCGGTGAGCGCCGACTCCCAACCTTCGGTGACTTTGATCTCGGGCAGACTGACGGCGGTGGTCGCCCCGTCACTCTGGATCGAAGGCAATACGCGAGGCTGCAGCGCGAACCAGTAGAAGGAATGGGGGCCCATGGTCAGGAAATAGGGCGCGTCGCCGATGACCGGCATCTCGTTGCTGCTGAACAGCTCGACCGGAACCAATCCCTTCCACTTGCTCAGGTCGAGCTCGACCGCTTGCAGGAATCGCGACAGGTTGGCGATGCACAGGATCTGCTCTGATTCGTAGCGCCGCACATAGGCCAGCACTTTCCGGTTGTCCGGTCGCAGCAGCTCGAGCGTTCCGCGTCCGAATGCGCGATGACGCTTGCGCAGCGCGATCAAGCGCTTCATCCACGAGTAGATGGAATGCTGGTTGCCCTGCTGCGCCTCGACGTTGACAGTCTCGTAGTGGTATTCGGGATCCGTGATCACCGGCAGGTAGAGCCGCTGCCGGTTGGCCCGCGAGAAGCCCGCATTGCGGTCGGCGCTCCACTGCATCGGCGTGCGCACCCCGTTGCGGTCGCCGAGGAAGATGTTGTCGCCCATGCCGATCTCGTCGCCGTAATAAAGGACCGGGGTCCCGGGAAGTGAGAACAGGAGGCCGTTCATCAGTTCGATGCGACGGCGGTCGTTGCCGAGCAGTGGCGCCAGCCTCCGGCGAATGCCGAGGTTGAGCCGGGCCAGCCGGTCCTGCGTGTAGGCGCGGTACATGTAGTCGCGTTCCTCGTCGGTCACCATTTCCAGCGTCAGCTCGTCGTGATTGCGCAGGAAGAGCGCCCACTGCGAGTTCTCGGGAATCGTCGGCGTTTGGGCCAGGATGTCGACGATCGGGAAGCGGTCTTCCATTCGGATCGACATGAACAACCGTGGCATGAGCGGGAAATGGAACCCCATATGGCATTCATCTCCGGCCCCGAAATAAGTGACCGCCTCTTCGGGCCACTGGTTCGCCTCGGCAAGAAGCATCCGGTTGCGGTAGCCGGAATCGATGTGGTGCCGCAGCTCGCGAAGGAATTCGTGGGTCTGAGGGAGGTTCTCGGAGTTGGTGCCTTCACGCTCGAAGAGATAGGGCACCGCATCCAGCCGGACGCCGTCGAAGCCCATCTCGAGCCAGAAATCCAATGCCTTGAGAACCGAATCCTTGACCCGCGGATTGTCGAAGTTCAGGTCCGGCTGATGTGAGTAAAACCGGTGCCAGTAATACGCATTCGCGACGTGGTCCCACGTCCAGTTCGAGTTCTCGAAATCCTTGAAGATGATCCTGGCGTCCAGGTACTTCTGGTTCGTCTCACTCCAGACGTAGTAATCACGCGCCACGCTGCCAGGCTTGGCCCGCCGCGCTCGCTGGAACCAAGGATGCTGATCGGACGTGTGGTTGCACACGAGCTCGTTGATGACCCGCATCCCCCGCCGGTGTGCCTCTTTGACGAAGTGCGCGGCGTCCGTGAGCGATCCGTACATCGGGTTGACGTCGGTGTAATCCGCGATGTCGTATCCGTCGTCGCGCAGCGGCGACGGATAGAACGGGAGCAGCCACAGCGCGCTGACGCCGAGGTCTTGCAAGTACGGCAGCTTTTCCATGAGTCCGCGGAAATCGCCGCTGCCGTCCTCGTCGCTGTCGTAGAACGCGCGCACATGCAGCTCGTAGATGAGCGCGTCTTTGTACCAGAGCGGATCGTCGTCGAGCTGGAAGGTCTCAACCCGCCGGCGCTTCGCGGTGGCGTGGTTTGCGATCAAGCGAAGTACTCGAAATCGTGTTCGCGCCGAACGCGATGCCGGAAGCGAAAGATCTGTGCCGGCATGGAGAACGGATTGATCTCCACGTAGTTGCGCGGTCCCTGCCACTGGTACCGGGCGCCGCTCAACAGCTCATGGGCCTGATATGGCCCGTCGAGCTCGAGGTCCAGGTCTTGTAGGGGCAGCGTGACCATGCCGCGCTGCACGTGATGCGGGTCGCAGTTGGCGACTATCAGGACCACGTTGGATCGGTCCGGCGTGCTTTTCGAGTAGGCCAGCAGGAGGTCGTTCTCGGTGGATGGAATCGGAGGCTGACGTCGGACTGGAGCGCTGGATTTTCTCGGCGGATGCGGTTGATGATGCCGACCAGTTCGCGCAAGCTCCGCGAATCGTCCCGATTCCAGCTTCGAATCTGGTACTTCTCCGAATCCAGGTACTCCTCG
>DATLKH010000041.1:0-3560 GCA_035538475.1 Candidatus Dormiibacterota bacterium
CTGCGACGCATCCTCGAGCAGCGAAACAGCCTGCTCAAACGCATCAGCGCAGGCGAAGGCGGCGAGGACATGCTCGAAGCCTGGAACGCCGAGCTGGTCCAGGTCAGCGCCGAGATCGCCTCGGCCCGGGCTAAAGCCGTACTTCAGCTTCAACCCGAGGCAGCGCGGTGTCATGCGGAGATCGCTGCCGGAGAGAGCTTTGAAATCCGCTATCTGGGGCCTCCGGAAAACTTGGCTGAAGCTGTGAATAACTCGCTCGGCGAGGATTTGCGGCGAGGCACCACGAGCGTGGGTCCGCATCGCGACGATGTGGCGATCTCGCTCGACGGCGAGGACGCTCGGGCGTTCGCTTCCCAGGGTCAGCAGCGAACCGCCGTTGTCAGCTTGAAGCTGGCCGAAGCGGCCCTGATCGAAGGGCGAACGAACGAGAGACCGCTGCTTTTGCTCGATGACGTGCTCTCCGAGCTCGATGGCGAGCGCCGGGCGGCGCTCTTGGGCGAGGTCGCCGGGGGAGGGCAAGTGATCGTCACCTCTGTCGAGGCGGGCCCGTTCCCGCCCGAACTGATCGCCCGCGCCATGGTCTGGACCGTCAATTCAGGCCGGATCGAAGCCTGTGGATAAGCTGGGCAATATCCTGCCCAGAGTCGTGCGCCGGCAGCCTGGCGGAGCCCGGCTTCTGGGCATGCAGGTCGCGTCGGCGTTCAGGACGCTCCTCGGCTCGGACGTGGCCCGGCTTTGTGATGAGGTCGAGCTGCGCGCCGGAACCCTGGTCGTGACCACCTCCAGTCCGGCTCTGGCCCATCAGCTTCGGCTCGACAGCGAAACCATCCTGCGCCGGTTGAACGCTGCCGGACTGGGCCGGAGAGTGAAAGCCCTCCGCGTCCGGATCGGCCATTCCACTCCGAGCACTTGATCGGACGGCTCGGCGTCCAGCAGCTCAAAGCCGCGTCCGCTCCGGCCGGACCTGTCCGAGTGGTGGCCGGCGCAGGAACCGGTAAGACCGCTGTGATCGCCGAGCGGTTTCGACGCCTGGTCGAAGGCGGCGCGTCTCCCAGCTCGGTCCTCGTCATGACTTTCACCGAGCGCGCGGCCGCCGAGATGCGACACCGAATCGAGGCGCTCGTCGACGGCCAGACGCTCGCCGTCGGCACTTTTCACTCCATCGCGCTCGGCTGGTTGCGCGAGGAGGGAAAGGCGATTGGAATTCCTCCCGGCTTCAGGCTCTTGACCGGGGCCGATCGGTGGATCCTCGCGCGGGAGCTGATGTGGTCGCTCGGCGATCAGGCGCTGACCGGCGACGAGAGTCCAGACGACCTGGTCTCACCGGTGCTTCAGATGTTCGAGCGACTGAAGCAAGAGCTTGTTCCCATCCAGCGACTCGCGGCGTGGGCGGCAAGCGCAGAAGATCGCGAGCGCGGCGACCTCATGCGCGCGTGCGTGCGCTTGTTTCGCGCCTATGAGCGCGAGTGCCGAAAGCGCCATGTGCTCGACTTCGACGACCTGCTCCTGCTTTGCGTGCAGTTGTTTGAAGGCCGGCCGGCGCTTCGGCGCCGCTACGCGTCGCGGTATCCACACGTGCTGGTCGACGAGTATCAGGACCTGAACCTCGCGCAGGAACGTCTGGTCGAGCTGATCGCTCGAGACAGCGATCCTTTTGTGGTCGGTGATGACGATCAGTCGATCTATCGCTTTCGCGGAGCGTCGCGGGCGAGCCTGGAGCGATTTCTGAGGGGCTTTCCGCACGCCGCCACGGTCACACTTGGCCGCAACCGGCGCAGCTCACGTCGCATCGTGTCGGCGGCTGCATGTCTCATCGGCAACAACTCAGACCGGCTGAGCAAGCAGCTCGAATCAACGGACGCGGGTCCTCCGATTGAGATCTGGGAGCTGCCCGACAGCGCACAGGAATCGGCCGCCATCGCGTCGCAAATCGAGCGACTTCTGGAGTCCGGGATCCGGCCGGCCGCCATCGCGGTGCTGTGTCGGACCAACGCGATCGCGCGGCCAATCGCATCCGCTCTCGCCGAGCGGAAGGTGCCCCATGTGGTGATCGGCGGTCGTGGGTTCTACGACTTGCCTGAGATCAAAGACGTGATCGCGATGTTGCGCGTCCTGCGCGATCCAACTGATGTCATCGCGCTGGCGCGCCCAGCTGCGGGCAGCCGAGAGACGCTGCTGAATCGCCTCTCGATCCTCGCCAGTCAGGTCGACGTGCGTGACCTGGTCTTCACGTTGATGGAGGACTCGTCGTACCTCACCGGCAATCCGGATGCCGCTCCCAATGTCAGCCGGTTGGCCGAACTGGTCGCCGACTTTTGCGAAGGATCGCCGGACCACTCGCTGGACGCCTACATGCGCCACCTGGAGCTGGTGTTGCTGTCGGGTGAAGACGACGAACCGGCTTCGATCGATTTGCCAGATGCGGTCCAGATCATGACCATCCACCAGGCGAAGGGTCTGGAATTCGACGCGGTGTTCGTGCCGTCGCTGGTGGAAGGGCGTGTTCCGCAGTCGGCGCGTTCGCCGCGCTTCGAGCTTCCCCCGGCCGTGCTCGAGCCACTGGTGCGCGGACGGGAGGACGTGATCGCGGAAGAAAGACGCCTGTTATATGTCGCGATGACTCGCGCGCGGCGCCTGCTGTATCTCACATTCGCCGAGCGATACGAGGGGGAACGTCGCTGGCGTGAGTCACGTTTCCTGCAGGAGATCCGCGCCGCTGGAGCGCGCACGGTCCACGAGACGCGCTTGACGCAAGCAGCGCCTTCGATCACACCGGCACCCCCAAACGGCCACGCGTTAACCGCCGACCTTTCTTACAGTGCGATCACGTCATATCGGGACTGCCCGCGCCAGTTCTGGTACCGCTACGTGCAGAGATTGCCTTCCCCGCAAAGTGCAGAGGCAGTGCATGGTGTCGTGCTGCACGAGGTCCTGCGCCAGGCCGGAGAGCAGCGGAAAAATGGGGAGGCGATCACGGCGTCCAGACTCAAGTCGATACACGACCGTGTCTGGCGCGAGATGAAATTTCCCGATGAGCGCCGGGCACCGACTTTCAAGCGCATCGGCGCAAACGAGCTCGAGGCCTATCGCAGGCAAGGCGGATTCAAGGCAGCACCGGCATTCCTGGAACAGCCGTTCAGCGTCTCGGTTGACGGTTGGAACTTGCGCGGAGTGATCGATCGCATCGATCGAACCGCATCCGGTTGGCGAATCATCGACTACAAGAGCGGACGCCCGCTATCCCGCCGCCGCAGGGACCTTCAGGTTGCCCTCTATGCATTGGGTGCCGCATCGGCGCTGAACCTCGAGCCAATCGAGCTCGAAGTGGTCTATCTCGCTTCAGGCGACTCGGTGATTCACGACAAGGTCGATTCCCTGGTCGAGGACGCGGTCACCGAGGGCTCGAAGGTTGCGGCGGGCATCCAGGCGGGTCAGTTCGAACCCCGACCGGAACGAAGGCGGTGCCGCCTCTGCCCTTACCGGCTCGCCTGCTCCGACGCCCTGTAACGAGCCGCCAACAACAGGCACTCGCGCGCGATATCGGAGGACGCGTAAGGCCG
>DATLKH010000042.1:0-2747 GCA_035538475.1 Candidatus Dormiibacterota bacterium
GCTGCGGGACGCGATCACGGCGCTGGAGGGTGGTTCGATGGCGCGCTCTGCGTTCGGCGACGACGTGGTCGACCACTACCTCAACTACGCGCGCACGGAGCAAGGGCTGTACGACAAGGTCGTCACCACGTACGAGCGGGAGCGGCTGTTCGAGCGTGGGTAGACTCGACGGCAAAGTCGCGGTCATCACCGGCGCCGCGGGCGGGATCGGCCGCGAGGCGGCGCTTCTGTTTTCATCGGAAGGCGCTCGCATATGCGTCGCCGACGTGGGTCGTGAGGCGGGGGAGAAGACCGCGTCGGAATGCGGGGATGCATTTTTCTTCCAGGCCGATGTCAGCGATCCGTCGAGCGTGCAGGCGATGTACGCCGAGACGGAACGACGCTACGGGTCGGTGAACGTGCTCTACAACAACGCGGGCATCATGCCCGCGGACGACGACTCGATCCTCGTCACCTCGCCCGAAGCATGGGATCGCGTGCAGGCGGTCAACGCCAAGGGCGTGTACCTGTGCTGCAAGTACGGCATCCCCTACCTGTTGAAGGCGGGCGGCGGGTCGGTGATCAACGTGGCGTCGTTCGTAGCTTTGGTGGGTGCGGCGACTTCGCAGATCGCGTACACGGCCTCGAAGGGCGCGGTGCTGTCGATGAGCCGCGAGCTGGCAGTGCAGTTCGCGCGCGAGGGCGTGCGCGTGAACGCGCTGTGCCCGGGACCGGTCGAGACGCCGCTGCTGATGCGCATCTTCAACGAGGATCCGGGCGCGTACCAGCGCCGGCGCATCCACCTGCCGATGGGACGGCTGGCGAAGGCGCGCGAGATCGCCAACGCCGCGTTGTTTCTGGCCGGCGACGAGTCGTCGTACGTCAATGGGGCGACCTTCCTCGTCGACGGTGGTCTGACCGCGGCGTATGTAACTCCTGAGTAGACGTACTCCACACGTTTCTTCATGTAAATTGGGTTGCCCAGCCGTACATTCGTTCGTACGATGGGCATGTGATCGCTCCCATGCCGACCGGCGAAGAGATCGCCCGGCGTTTGATCCAAATTCGCCGGTCGATTGACGAACAGGAGGTCGAGTTCGCGCGCCTGGCGAGCGAGTTCGACCGGACCACGTGGTGGGAGTACGAGGGATTCAACACTGCGGGTGACTGGATCCGCTTCAACTGCCACATGAACTCGCATACGGTCGTCAGCGCATTCGCGGTCGGTGCCACCGAGAAAGAGATGCCTGCGACGATGCAGGCCATGTGTGGCGGCGAGATCGGATTCGCGCACGTGGCCACGATGGCGCGTACCGCTTGTGAGGTGGGCGGCGCCTTCGACGAGAACCAGCTCTTGCGGCTGGCTCGCGAGCACTCGCCCGGAAAGTTCTTCCACAAGTGCGTGCACTACCGCCACTCGGTCGACGCGGCGGGCTACAACCGCGACCAGGAGCAGCTCGCCGAGGAGCGTGGGTTGCGCCTGAACACGGCGCAGGACGGATGCCTGTTGATCAGCGGCCTTCTCGACCCTGTTGGTGGCGCGGCCGTACGAACCGCACTCGAGCCGCTGGCGAGGTCATCGGGCGCGCACGACGACCGGACGCTGGAGCAGCGCAACGCGGATGCGCTGGTCGAGCTTGCATCCGGCGGAAAGCCTGCGAGCGTTCAGGTCACGGCTACGCTCGAGACTCTCGCGGGATTGCCGGGCGCCGCGGCGGGAGAGATCGAGGGTGCCGCTCCGGTATCCTCGGCCACCGTCCAGCGCATGGCGTGCGATGCAGCGATCACGCGCGTCCTCCTGAGCCAGGAGTCGATGGTGATCGACGTAGGGAGGTCGAAGCGCGTCGTCGATGGAGCGCTTCGCAAGGCGCTTGCGATCCGCGACAAGCACTGCCAGTGGCCCGAGTGCGAGAGGCCGGCGTCCTGGTGCGATGGCCACCACCTCGTGCACTGGATCGACGGAGGCGAGACGAACCTCGAGAATTGCATCCTGCTCTGCAAGCGTCACCACCGGATGGTCCACGAGGGCGGGTGGCAGGTCGTAAGGGACGAAGGGGGCCATATCTTCTCCGTGGCTCCAACGATTTGGTTCGGCACGGCGCGAGGACCGGACTAGAAGTAACTCCCGCGTGTATCTGTTTCCATGCGAATGGGAGTCCTGGCCATGATGGTCATGATTGCGGCCGCGTGTGGTGCTTCTTCCGCGCCGGCGCCCGCATCAGCGACTGGCCCGGCGATGATTGCGGTGGCGAGTAACGCCAAGCTTGGGCAGATTCTGGTCGACGGAAATGGGCGCACGCTGTACCTCTTCGAGAAGGACACGAGCTCGTCTTCGACCTGCTACGGAGACTGCGCGAAGTACTGGCCGCCGCTGTTGACCAACGGTGCCCCAAAGGCGGGCGCCGGCGCCACCGCGTCACTCCTTGGCACGACCAAGCGCAGCGATGGCACAACCGAGGTTACGTATGCCGGCCACCCCCTGTACTACGTCGTGACCGTTCACAATCCCGGCGATGCCACCGGACAGGGAGTCAACAACTTCGGGGCCCCCTGGGACGTCGTCGGACCAGACGGCAAGGCAATCGGCTGATCCGCGACGCGGCATAGTCCGCGACGCCCTCGGCATCGGCGTCGCAAGCGGCGCTTATGCGATCTCGTTCGGCGCCATCTCGACCGCAGCCGGCCTGTCGTTGCTCCAGACGTGTGCGCTCTCGGTGCTGATGTTCACGGGTGCATCGCAGTTCGCGCTCGTCGGTGTGATCGGCGCG
>DATLKH010000043.1:0-3342 GCA_035538475.1 Candidatus Dormiibacterota bacterium
AGCATTGCCGGCCTGGAGCTGGCGATCCTCTTCAAGGAGGTGCAGTCGGACCTGACCAAGATCAGCGTTCGAAGCCGCGGTGCAGTCGATGCGGCAGCACTGTGCGCGGGGTTTGGAGGTGGGGGACACATTCGCGCGGCCGGTGCCGAAATCGCACGGCCCATGGACGAGGCTGTGAAGGTCGTGCTGGCGGCAGCGAAGGAGGCGATCCTTGCCGCCTCGACCCAACCCTGAGAGCCCCACGAGGTTCGAGACTGGGATCCTCAACGTCGACAAGGCGGCCGGTGAGACCTCGTTCGCGGTCGTAAACCGGCTGCGCAAGCTGACCGGCGCGCATCGAGTCGGTCATGCCGGGACGCTCGATCCCCTGGCTACTGGAGTGCTGCCGGTCCTCTTCGAGTCGGCGACGAGGCTTGCCGAATTCGCGCTCAAACTCCAAAAGACTTACGTGGCCGACATCCATCTTGGTTTTGTGACGGAGACCGACGATGCCGAGGGCACGCCGCAACCCGTAGGCGATCCAGGCCATCTGCGCCAAGCAGACATTGAGTCCGCCCTGGCGCGTTTTGGGGGACGCATTCTCCAGGAGCCGCCGGCCTATTCGGCGGTCAAGGTCGAAGGTCGGCGAGCGTATCAGCTCGCCCGAGCGGGGGAGCCGGCACGGCCTGCCGCGCGCGAGGTCGACGTCTACGACATTCGGTTGCTCGACTTCGAGCCCGGGGCCAAAGCTCTGGCTCGAATCGAGGTTCGGTGTGGCAGCGGCACTTACCTGCGCTCGATCGCGCGAGACCTCGGCAACGAACTCGGTGTTGGTGGCTTCCTGGGCCGGCTCGTCCGAACTGCCTATGGCCCGCTGGACTTGGCGCATTCGGTCCCATCAGCCGAACTCGCCAGTGCTGAGGCGGTCAAGTCCAGGCTCTTGCGTGCGGAGGTCATACTGCCCGACATGGAACCGGTCCGTCTCACCGTCGAGCAAGAGGCGATGGTCCGCCAGGGAAGGATGGTGCGAGTGTTTCCCGAGCCAGGACCAGGTCTCGTGCGCGCGCATGATCACGACGGTCGCCTCGTGGCAGTCGGCCACACCGATCCTCTGCGCCGGACGTTCGTCCCGGAAAAGGTGTTGAGCTGAAGATCCATCTGGGACTGCCGGCCGAGCCGATCGGCCCGACAGCGCTCACGGTCGGCAGCTTCGACGGAGTGCATCTGGGTCATCTCGATGTGATTCGGCACACGGTCGAGGTCGCACGCGCGGCCCGCGCTCAACCTGCGCTCATCACCTTTGAGCCGCATCCGCGCTGCGTGCTCGATCCTGCCAACTGTCCACCATCGATCACGACGCTCGAGGAAAAGTTGGCTTTGATCGAGCGCGCGGGGGTGGAGCATGCGGTCGTGCTGCGGTTCGATCGAGATCTTTCTTTGCTTTCGCCGCAAGACTTCATCGACCGGCTCTCCACCGCGATGGAAATCAAGCGCTGGGTCATCGGCTTCGACTTTGCCTTCGGGCGCGGGCGCACAGGAAACGCCCACTGGTTGCGAAGCCACGGCTATGAGGTCGATGTGATTCCGCCCTTCAAGCTGGAAGGTCACGAGCTCCACAGCTCGGAAGTTCGGCGGCTGGTGAGAGAAGGCGATATCGAGCACGCCAACCGCCTCCTCGGCCGCGAGTTCTCGATCTCGGGGCCCGTCGAAGCGGGCGCGCAGGTCGGGAGGACGCTCGGATTTCCGACCGCCAACATCAGCCCTGAGCCCAACAAGCTGGTGCCTGCGCTCGGTGCGTACGCGGGCGGGGTGCGTGCACCGGAAGGCGACTTCGTCGCCGCCCTGTCCGTCGGCTACCGTCCGACGTTTGGCGGAACGCAGCTGAAAGTGGAAGCGTTTCTGCTCGACTACGAAGGCGACCTCTACCAGCGCCGGCTCGAGCTGAGGTTCGTCAAATGGCTGCATCCCGACATCAAGTTCGCAAGTCCGGCTGACCTGGTTCAGCAGTTGAAAAAGGACGTGGCGGACACCCGGCGCATCGTTCGCGGTCGTTGAGCAGCGTTCTCGTCATCGGCGGTGGGATCGCCGGTTATTCGGCCGCCCTCTCGGCACGGCGCGAGGGGGCCGAGGTCACCGTGGTGGCGAGGGCGCCAGGAGCGACCGCGCTTTATGCCGGTGCGATGGAAATCGTGGACGACCTCGAAGCTCTCTTGCGCACGCAGCCATACCATCCGTTGAGCCGGCTGGGCCTCGGCCCGGTCGGGTTGGCGACTGAGCTCGATGTCGCCATCTCGACGCTGCAGCTGGCGCTGGCCAAAGAGGGCTTGAAATTCGAGGGCAGCTGGCGCAGCCGCGGTCTGTACGCGGATATCCATGGGATCGCTCGCGCAGCAAACGTGGTGCCGGACACCGTGGCTCGTGGAGAGCTCGGCGCACTCACCGGAAAGCGAGTCGCCGTGGTTGGGATCCCCGAGGTCGGCGACTACGACGCAGAATCCACGGCCCAAGCACTGAAGGAACGTCACGGCATCGAGGCGTTCGCGGAAGAGATCTCGATCGCCGAGCTCCCGCCTGCGGCTGCACTGACCGATCTGTACGGACGCCTGGCTCCTCCCCCGCGAGCTCGCGGCGCTGCGATCGCTTATCCACCCGGGTTCGCGAACCTGCCGCCCGAGGGTTTCGAGCTCCTGGCTTCGCCACCATCGCCTCACGGGTGGCGCTTGCACCAGGCGATCGCGCTCGGGGCTCTGGCGGGCGAGGTCACCTCGTTTGAAACTTCACAAGGGCAGATCACCGCCGCGCGCTCCGCAGATCGAGTCTTTCGCGCGGACGCTTACGTTCTCGCCACGGGCCGCCACATCGGTGGCGGGCTGCGCGCGACGCGTACCACAGTCGAGCCGCTTCTCGGACTCGGTGTGTTTTACGAGGGCAAACCGGCGTCGAAGCTCGGGACTGAGCTCCACCACTTGAAATACATCGATCCGACCGTCGAGATGCGACTCGGGCTTATGACCGACAAGCGGCTGCATCCCCTGAACGAAGACGGAACAGCACCGCTCTCCAACCTGTACGCAGCCGGCGCTGTCTTGGGCGGCTACGACTACGCAGGTCCATGCGGTTTCGGCGTGCCGATCCTGACGGGTTGGCTCGCGGGCCGATACGCGGCCAAGCAAGACCGATGAGAACCGAAGTCGAGGGCATCGTCGGCCGGCCGGCCGTTTCGGAACGTGCAGTGCGCGACCTGTGGCCGCTCGCGATCATGAGGGAGCGCGGCGGCGATTCACGTCCATCCGTGCTCGTCGCACGACCCGAATCGCGCGAGCGGCTCGTCGACTTGGTTCGGTGGGCGGCGGACAAGGGGGT
>DATLKH010000044.1:0-3702 GCA_035538475.1 Candidatus Dormiibacterota bacterium
TGCCTACACGAAGAAAGGTATGCACGCCGAGCTCGTTGAGCTCTTCGATACCGATCGCCACCGACGGGCCGCCCATTCCGGTGGACATCGTCGAGACCGGTTCGCCGTCGAGCGTGCCGGTGAACGTCCGGTACTCGCGGCTGAACGCAACCTCCTTTGCTCCATCCAGATATTTCGCGATCATCGGCGTGCGGCCTGGATCGCCTGGAACGAACACGTAATGTCCGACATCGCCCTGCCCAAGACCGACGTGATACTTCTTCTCAGTCACTGCCACGCGGGAAGTCTAGTTGGAGCGCGAAACGCCGTTCTTGTCCACTCGGGCAAGGACATGAGCCGGACGCCGGATTTCTCGATCGGCTAGGCGCCAGGCGTCGAGCAGTCGTGACTTGACGCGATCGACCAGCTCCTCAGATCGCGCGTGCACCGTGACGATGGGGTCTCCTTTCTTGACCGACGCGCCGACCGGCGCTTCGATCACCAAACCGGCCGCTGGATCGATCTTGTCTTCCTTCTTGATCCGCCCGGCCCCCAGCTCGAGCGATGAAAGACCGACTTCGAGCGCGTCGATCGATTCGACGCACCCATCGCGATCCGACCTGATCGCGGTCTGCACAGGTGCCACCGGGAGGCCTTCGTCGAGGTGACCGCCCTGTGCCGCGAGCATCTCCTCGAATCGTTTGCGCGCGGCGCCTGAACGGAGGATTTGTTCAGGGTCGGTCCGCACCCCGGCGAGGTCGCACATTTCGCGCGCGACCCGCAAGCAGACCTCGATCAGCTCTTCGTCGCCCTCGCCGGACAGGACGTTCAGCGCCTCCTTGACCTCCAGCGCGTTGCCGACGCAGCGGCCGAGCGGATTGTCCATCGCGGTCACCAGCGCCACGGTGCGCCGGCCCGCACCCTCTCCCAGGGTCACCATCTGGCGCGCCAGCTCTTCGGCTGCCGCGAGGTCGGGCATGAACGCGCCACGGCCAAACTTCACGTCGAGCACGATCGCGTCAGCGCCGGCGGCGATCTTTTTGGACATCACGCTGGAGGCGATCAACGGCACCGACGGCACGGTGGCGGTGACGTCGCGCAGCGCGTAGAGCAGCTTGTCCGCGGGCACCATGCGTGGAGATTGCGCGGCCACGGCGATGCCGATCTCGCGCACCTGCTTGATGAAGCGCTCGGGATCCAGGTCGACCGTCAGCCCGGGCACCGACTCGAGCTTGTCGAGCGTGCCGCCGGTGTGGGCGAGCGCGCGGCCGCTGAGTTTCGGGACCTTCACGCCGCAGGCGGCCGCGAGCGGGCCCGCGACCAGCGTCACCTTGTCGCCCACGCCTCCGGTCGAGTGCTTGTCGACCTTGATGCCCTCGATGGCGCTCAGGTCGAGCACCTCACCACTTTTGACCATGGTTTGCGTCAGGGCGAGTGTTTCGGCGGCGGTCATGCCGCGGACGCACACGGCCATCAGCCACGCCGCCATCTGGTAGTCGGGAATCTCGCCGCGGACGTAGCCCGAAAGCAGAAACTCGATCTCCTCAGCCGAGTGCTCAAGTCCGTCGCGCTTGCGACCGATGACCTCGAGCGGGTTCACGGCTCAGAAATAAGAGGAGGGGAGCCGACGCTCGGCTCCCCTGGAGGTCTCAGGGCTGGCCGCAGTTAGACGGACAGGTCTTGACCGAGCCGTTCTTCATTCCGGCGAGCGCTTGATCGAGCTTCGCCTTCAGATCGGCGGTGATCATGTTGTCCTTGCCGTGGAACGGCGAGATGCCAATGCCGTTGTTCGCCGCGTTGAACAGAGTGTCTCCGGGCTTGATCGATCCGTCGTTCACCTGCTTGATTGCCGCCTCGACTGCGTTGCTCAGGTGCTTTTCGGCTGAGGTGACGAGGCACGGGTCGGCGTTCGGGTAGGAAAGGTACTGGTCGACGTCGACGCCGATGGCATACACGTTGGCCGCGCACGCTGCGTCGAGCACGCCGTTACCGGTCTTGCCGGCGACCTGGAACAGCACGTCGTCGTGGTTCTGGCTGATCAGCTGGGAGCCGAGAACCTTGCCGGCAACCGGGTCGTTGAAAGCCTTTGTGAAGTCACTGGTCGACACGTAGGCCAGGTCGACTTTGACACTCGGGTCGATGGCCTGGGCGCCGAGCTGGAAGCCTTGCATGTAGCGGACGACAGGCGGCACCACGTTGATGCCCCCCACCGCCGCGATGTGCTTGGTCTTGCTGATGCTCGCCGCGACCATCCCGGCCAGATATCCAGGCTGGTCCTCCTCGAAGTACAGCGAGGTGTAGTTCGGGAGCAATGTTTTCGGGTCACCCTTGCACGCAAATGTGGTGTCCAGGTTTCCCTGCGGGTCGACGCAGATCGGAGACTGGTCGACGCCGATGAACTTCACGTTGGGATTTTTCTTCGCCGCCTTGGTGGTCGCTCCCGACTCGTCGAACGCAACCGTGACGATCATGTTGTAGCCCGCGTCGACGAAGGCTTGAATGTCCTTGTCGTAGTCGCTGCTGTCGACCGGGACCACTGTCGCCGGGGCCTTGGCGCCGATATCGGCGGCGCCTTTCTTGGCGCCTTCCCAGGAGTACTGGCTGAAGTTGTGGTCCTGGAGAGTTCCGGTTGCCGACATCAACGCGATCTTCCACTTCGAAGTCGTGGTCGCGCTGTTTCCGCCGCATGCAGCCAGTGCAAGTGCGACGAGCGTTACGGCCGCTGCTCGCGGCATGAACGATATGACCATAGACGTCCTCCTTTGCGGCTGCTGGAAACCATGCTCAAAGCGGCGCACTTTCCTGCCCTCTCAGACGGGCGATATTGTGCCCGATCTCATGGGTTGGCAACAGGGACCCTTGGGCCGCTGCCGGCTTCGTCCATCGCCGCCAGATGTCTCACGCTCTCGCAGCCGAGCCGCGCGAGCTGCTCGATCCCCTCCGCGAGATGCGAAATTTGCTTGTCTGGCTCGAATACACCCGAATCTCCGGAGACACGGCGAACGTTGTCACCGACCACTGCCATCCCGCCCGCCCGCAGGCCCCACACCCGGGCGAGCACGAAGATCACGCTCGCTTCCATCTCCGCGGCGGCGACGTTCAGCCGAGCCAGATCGTTGAAGTGCTCGGCCCACCCCGATTGCCAGTAACCGTTGAAGGATGAGCCCGGCTGGGCATGCCCCGCATAGAAGGTGTCGGCCGAGCGGGTAATACCGACGTGGTGGCGCAGTCCAAGCTCTCGAGCTGCGCGCATCGCGGCTTCCACCACGTCGTGGCTCGCCACCGCCGGATACTCGATCGGTGCGTAGAGCTTTGACGCACCGTCGAGCCGCATGGCGGCGTCGAAGATCACCATGTCACCGTTGTCGATCGAGTCGAGAAACGTGCCGCACGTCCCGACGCGAATGAAGACACGGGCGCCGCATCGTGCCAGCTCTTCCATTGCGATCGATGTCGAGGGGGCGCCGATCCCGGTGGAGGTACACGAGATCGGCACGCCCCGATAGACCCCGGTGTGGGTCACGTACTCGCGCGAGGTGGCGACGTGGTGTGACTCGTCCCACAGCTTCGAGATCACCGGCACTCGACCTGGGTCACCAGGCAGCAGCACGTACTCGGCAACGTCGCCCGGCGAGATCTTGAGGTGGTAGGCCGGCATCCGGTCTAGGCCGCACTCTCGCGCTGGTAAGGCTTCCCATCCGCGGCCGGGGCGATGCTGCGGCC
>DATLKH010000045.1:0-13593 GCA_035538475.1 Candidatus Dormiibacterota bacterium
TTCGTTGCCATCGGCGTCACGTTCGGCGACCTTTCACAGAGTTCGACGCGCGGGGTGGCGATGGGAATGTACGGGACGATCCTGTTCGCGGGTCTTTCGTTGGGACCGCTGATCTTTGGTCCCATTGTGCAAAACGCCGGCTACGCCGCTGGATTTACCGCGTGTTCGATCACCGCGATCGCTCTCGTGCTCGCGATGGCGTTGATCCGACCGCAGCGCGCTGCGCTGCATACCGTCCAATCACCTCTCGGTGACTCGGAAAAGCAAGCGGTGGCAACGCGTAGAGGCTGAACACTCCCACCTCCAGCATCTCACCTCCGACTGACGGCTTTTCGGCCTCACGCAATCGACCGACGTATGCGATACCGACGATGCTCGACGCGGTCGTTTTGGCGACGTGGTAGACGCCGATCAGCGAAGTGATGTCGACGTCAGCTCCAATTTCTTCGCGACATTCGCGCACCGCAGCCACAGCCGGATCTTCGTCGTGATTGACAAATCCACCTGGCAAGCACCACAACCCATAGCCGGGTTCGATCGCCCGGCGCCCGAGGACGATGCCTCCTTCGGTTTCGACCACGACCGCGGTCACGACCTTCGGATCCCGCCACAGAATGAAGTCGTCGTTTGGGCAAGCCTCGATCTCGCGACCCTCGATCGACCTCGGCACGAGCTGCGCCCCGCAGTTGACGCAGAAATGACCCACCGAAGACGACTCTAGACGGGTTCGGCTTCGGGCCTTGGCTGGTGCTGCCTTGGAGCGGGACTTTTCAGGTCGGCGACTCGAACCTGATTGCGACCACCCTGCTTGGCCGCGTACAGAGCCTGGTCTGCGCGATCGGTCAGCTGAGTGAACAGCGAAGCGTCCGCGGTCGCGGCGACACCCACGCTGATCGTCAGTTTCAAGCCGCCTGGAAACGTGGCCGCCGCCACTTTCGCGCGGATGCGCTCGGCAAGCGTGTTGGCACCGCTGGCTTCCGTCTGGGGCAGGACCAGCGCGAACTCCTCGCCGCCGTAGCGCGCACACACGTCTGATTCGCGTGCGCCGCTGGTGAGAATTTTTGCGAGCTCGGCCAGCACCGCATCGCCGTTCAGGTGGCCATACGTGTCGTTGACCTCCTTGAAGTGGTCGATGTCGATCATGAGAACGGCAATCGACTCACGATGGCGGCGTGCGTGCTGCATCTCCTGGAGGAAGCGCTGCGCCAGGGCGCGCCGATTGAGCAGTTTCGTGAGCTCGTCGGTGAGAGCGTTTTCCTCCTGCGCCTCGAAGAGCTGGGCGTGGACGATGGCGATCGCGGCCTGCGAGGCGACCCCGTTCAGCAAGTCGACCTGGTCTTCGGAAAGGTCGCGGATTGCGGTGAGGTAGAGCTCCATCGCCCCCATCAGCTGTCCGGAGCGCTGAATCGGTACGACCAGCGCGTGCTGTGGATGTCCGCCTGCTTCGAGGCCTGGGGCGCTGCGTTCGTCCAGATCGGCGACCCTGGGCCGCATCACGGTGAGCGTCGACTTGAGCGGCTCTTCGTCGACCTTGCGCACCGAGCCGCGGGCGCGATTGGAGAGGTTGTAGGACGCTTCACGAAACAGCTCGGTCTTGCCGGGGCGCACGAGATACATGGCTCCGGCCACCGCACCCATGATCCGGCCGGCGTGGGTCAACGCCACGTTCAGGACTTCTTCCAGGGCAAGCGACGAGTTGACCGCGGACGCGATCGCAAGCAGCAGCGCCGCCCGATCGCGCGCACCGCTCTCATCGGCAAGGGCGGCTTCCAGCTCGCGTGTCGTGCCTCGCAGGCGCATCAGCGAGAAGCCCAACAGGAGGAAGGCCACTACGAACAGGACGGAAACGATGAGCAGAATGGCGGCTAGGTCCAATGGCTCTCCCTGATCTGAAGTGGCCATAGGTTAACGCGGCCACCCCGGAGTTGGATCTATACTCGGCCCGATCTGGAGCCGCTCTCTTTCGACGATCTCCCTTTAGGCGGCGAGTGGACGACCCGCCGTCGCACGGTCTCCGAAGCCGATATAGCCCTTTTTGCGGGCGTGGCCGGCGACCTGTCTCCGCTGACCATCGAGGCGGACCATGGGACGCCGCGAGCGGCGCCGCCGGCGCTGGTGGTCTCGATCGCGGTCGGGCTGGGCACCGTGGACATGCCGGTGCCTTCGATCGCCGAGTGGGAGTGGCTCAACTGGAGATTTCCCCGCCCGGTGCACGCGGGCGACACTCTCTATGCCCGTTGGACGCTGACGCAGAAGCGACCCCCGGTCAGCGGCGCGCCTTCTTCGATCGTGGTCTGGCGGGTCGACGTTCACACGGCGGATGGCGCGCTCTGCGCAGAGGGTGAGATCGGCGCCAAGGTCAGGCGGAACATCGGATCCGCGCAGGCGAAGACGGCTGCCGGCATCACACCCGCGGCCAGCGTACAAACACGGCGAAGAAGGCGCCGCCCGCGAGCCAACGGCGCCGCCGTCCCCGAACCTCCTGGAGTCGCGGCGCCTCCCGCGGCCGCGGCCAAGCCAGAGCGCGCGGTAGGCCCTTCGCGGCGCCGCCGCAGAAGGCGTTCAGGGGGGTCGGTGGCCCAGCAGGAGGAGCACGAGCCGCGGGCGGCTCACGCCACCGAACGCCCGGCCGAGCCGCCGCCGGTTACGCCCGCTTTGGCGCCGCCCGCCACGGGGGGAGAACGGGGAACCATCGGTCGGGTGCTGAAGAGGCTGCGCGGAACCTAGCCACAGATCGTCGTTCCGTGATCAGGCAGGGACTTCGACCGACTCCAGGTACTCGATCACGCGGCGGGTGAGCTGGCTTGGAGTCGAGGCGCCGCTGGTCACACCCACCTTCTTGACCCCCGCGAACCAGCTCAAATCGATGTCTTCCATCCGGTCGACGAGGTAGGCGGGCTTGCCGCCGAGCTTCTTCACGACTTCGACCAGGCGCAGCGAGTTGGATGAGCGCGGGCTGCCCACGACGATCACGAGATCCACGAGCTTTGCGGCCTCCACCGCCGCTTCCTGTCTTTCCTGGGTCGCGCGGCAGATCTCGTTGTAGACCTCGGCCTGCGGATACCGGGCCTTGACGCGGCCGATGAGGTCTTCGGTGTCCCACACCGAGAGCGTGGTCTGGCACGTGACCGCGATCCGATCACCTTTCAAGTCGAGCGCTTCGATGTCTTCGGGATCCTGGACCAGATGCACTTTGCCCGGAGCCTCCCCCATCACGCCCTCAGGCTCAGGGTGGCCTTTGCGACCGATGTAAACGACCTCGTAGCCCTTGCCTGCCAGGTCGGCGACCAGCTCGTGTGTACGCACGACGTCGGAGCACGTCGCGTCGACCGGCTTCAAACCGAGCTCGACGGCGCGCTGCTTGACCTGTGGGGAGACCCCGTGCGCCGTGAAGATGACGGTGCCGTCGCTGATCTGCTCGAGGCCGGCGAGACGGTTTGGCTGGTCGACGAGCTCGATGCCCTGCTGCTGCAGGTCGTCGGTCGCGTGCGTGTTGTGAACGAGCATGCCGAGCATGTGCACGGGGCCCTGAGTCTCCTCGCGGACCCGCTTGGCAATTCGAAACGCGTCTACCACGCCGTGGCAGTAGCCGCGCGGAGTGATCTTGACGACTTCCATTGACCGTCTCGAGTCTACGGGACGGTCTGTTCAGCCGATTCCCTCGAAGAGGTCGGTCTCCGGTTGTTCCGGACCAGGCTTGCCGCGGGCGAGCTGGTAGTACTCGGTCCCGAAAGCGAGCTCATAGATCTGGCTTGCCATGGTGGTGAACCATGAGTTCGGATCGTTCTGGCTGACGTGCGCTTGAAACGCCTGGCGCTTCCGATCGACATAGTCGTGCACATCGACCCGCGTGGTCACGAGCTCGTCCGGTGTGCCTGCGATTCGCATGTTGCCGCTCATCGCGCGCTGAGCCTCCTCCGGCATCTGCTGCGCGAACGCCTCCATCATCGAGCGCGGAATCGCGGTGTAGTACAGCTTTCGAACCGACTGGCCTTCGGACTCGACCAAGTCCGCCGCGGCATTGGTCACGAAGTGGGCTTTGACGTGATCGGGATGGCCGTAAACGCCGTCTTCCCCATAGGTGACGACGACGTCGGGCCGCTCTTCACGCATGAACACAGCAAGCTTGCCGGCCGCTTCTTCGAGCGGCGCTTGATGGAACGAGTGGGGATCTTTGTTGTCGGCCGTATCCACCATGCCCGAATCTCGATAACCGAGAAACTCGAGCCGGTCCACGCCCAGGATTTCCGCCGCGTTCTGAAGCTCCTCGGTTCGAATCTCTCCCAGACGCGGACGCGCCGTCGCCTCGTCCATGTTGTAGATCTCACCCACTTCGCCCCTGGTGGCGGTGACCAGCACCACGCGGTGCCCGTGCGCTTTGGCCTTCATCATCACCCCGCCGGTGGAGATCGCCTCGTCGTCCGGGTGCGCATGAACGAGGAGCAGCGTGCCCATCAATCAAGCAACGCGTCCGCGAGCTGCTGGATTCCACCGTGCCCGGGACCCGGGATCGTCCGGTCGGCGGCGGCGATGACTTCGGGCGGTGCTCCCTCGACGGCAACCCCGAGTCCAGCCCAGGCGATCATCGACGCGTCGTTGCGACCGTCACCCACGGCGGCGGACTCGGACTGTGCAATGCCGAAGCGGTCGCACAGGAACTCGAGCGCCGACCTCTTGTCGCTCTCCACGCTCGTGAACTCGAGATATTCGGGCACCGATGTGGCGACGTTGAGCCGGCCCGCCCACCGCCGCTGCGCATCCGCGAGCGCCGGCTCGATCACCTCGGGTGTCGACACGATGACGAGCTTGGGAGTGGTGGGACCCATCGCGGCGTCCAGATCCGGCACGAAGTGCACGTCCATGCCCGCGTGCTGCGCATAGATGTGCGCTTCAGGCCGGTCCCGCTCCACGATCAGCTCATCATTGCGATACGCCTGGACGTGCAGGTTTCGTTCACGTGCGTAGTCGATGACCTCCACGGCCAGGTCATGCCGGACGCCATGGTCGAGCAGCACGGAACCGTCTAGATCCCGTACCTCGGCGCCTTGATAGCAGACGATCGGTCCCTCGAGGCCGAGCTTGCGGACCCACGGCACGGCGCCGGGGAAAGGCCGGCCCGTGCTGGCCACCACCTTCACGCCGGCACGCACCAGACGGCCCACCTGTTCGACATCCCGCGGATCCAGGTGCAGCCGCAAATCGAGGATGGTCCCGTCCAGATCCAGCGCCAGCAGCTTGTACTGCAGGGCGACCGCTATTTCTTGACCTCGGGATTGAGCAGGTTCGGCGGACGTCCGCCGCGGACGGCGGTGGCCATGTTGCGCGCGGCCATTGCGGACATCTCCGAGCGCGTCCGCGTCGTCGCGCTCGCGATGTGCGGTGCCAGCACCACGTTGGGCATGGCGACCAATCCAGGGTGCACGGCCGGTTCACGTTCGTAGACGTCGAGTCCCGCGCCGGCCAGTTTTTTGGCTTTGAGCGCCTCCACGAGGGCGGCCTCGTCGATCACAGGACCTCGCGAGGTGTTGATCAGGATTGCATTGCGCTTCATGGCGTTGAACTGAGGCGTGCTGAACAGGTGATGGGTCTCGTTGGTCAGCGGCACGTGGATCGAGATGAAGTCCGACTCCGCGATCAAGCGGTTCAATTCGACCCGGGTCGCGGCCAGCTGCTCTTCAGCCTCGCGTGGCAGCGGCATCGGGTCGTAATAAAGGACGCGCATGTTGAAACCCTTGGCTCGGTGTGCGATTCCGCGGCCGATCCGACCGATGCCCACGATGCCGAGAGTGGTGTCGTAGATGTCTGCACCCAGCATCATGTCGATCGCCCAGCCGTGAAACTTTCCTGACCGGATGAAGTAATCGGCCTCGACCACCCGCCGCGCAGCGGCCATGAGCAGCGTGAAGGCGAAGTCGGACGTCGCATCGTCCAGCACACCGGGTGTGTTGGTGACCATGACTTTGTGAGCGGTGGCGGCGGCGACGTCGATGTTGTCGAAGCCGACCGCGACATTGCTCACACACTTCAGACCGGGCAAGGACAGAACCGTCTCCCGAATTGGATCCATCAACTGGCTGACGATGCCGATGCAGCCCTCGGCCGCCTGGCGGATATTCGCTTCATCGAGTGGACGGCCTTCCTCATAAGCGACGACTTCGGCCGCCTCAGCTAGGATCGCCGGGCCGGGATCGAGGATTGGATGCATCAGGAGCACGCGAGCCCGCTGGCTCATGGATTCAGCCCCAGCTCTGATGCGATCGGCTTGAGCGCGTCGCGCACGATCGCGACATGCTCGTCAAACGGAACGCCGAGCACCTCCGCGCCGGCGACCAGTTCCTCGCGATGCACGCCGCGGGCAAATGCCTTGTCTTTCATCTTCTTCCGCACCGTATTGGCATCTACGGAGCTCAAAGACTTGTCGGGCTTCACAAGTGCGCACGCGATGATGAAACCGCACATCTCGTCGACCGCGTAAAGCGCTTTGCGCGCGTTGGTGTCGCGCGGAACGTCGAGGTAGTCGGCGTGAGAGGCGATGTCGTCGAGGATGTCTTGCGGCCAGCCCTTTTCGCGCAGCATCTCAATGCCTCGCATCGGATGTTGTTCTTTCGTCGGTCCTGTCTCGTAGTCCCAGTCGTGAATCAATCCGAGCACTCCCCAGCGCTCCTCGTCTTCGCCAAAGCGTCGCGCGTACGCGCGCATCGCCGCTTCGACGCTGCGCATGTGCCGGCGCAGCTGCTCCGACTGCGTCATCGACGTGACGAGAACCCAGGCGTCTTGTCGTGTTGGGGTGGCATTCATCGGTGAACAGACTCAGTCGTGCGACGAGTGTATTGCCAGCGGGCTTTCGATCTCGTCCGATACAACGCGGGCGCCACACTCGTCATCGCTCGCTCTACAGAATCTCCCTCAAAGCCGCCAGAAGCTTTTCGTGCTGCTCATTCGTGCCGACCGTGATGCGGATCCAACCCGCGATCGGCTCACGATCGTAATGGCGGACGAGGATCTTGCGCTCGCGCAACGCGGCCACGACCTCAGCCGCCGGCTTGGGCGGTTTGACGAAGACGAAGTTAGTTTCGGACGGAACGATCTCGAATCCGATGTCCTCGAGGGCTTCGGAAAGCTCACCGCGACGCTCGACGACCTCCCTCACCAGCATTTTCTGGTGAGCGTCGTCCTCGATGGCCGCGACCGCAGCCACGATCGCGAGCCGGTCGACGTTGTAGGAATCCTTCACGGCATCGAGCGCTTCGATCAGCTCCGGCGACCCAAGAGCAAACCCGATGCGCATGCCGGCCAGCGCGTAGGACTTCGAAAACGTGCGGAGGACGAGCACGTTGTCGTATCGGCTCAGCAGCGGCAGGCAGGAGTGGGGCGCGAAATCGACGTATGCCTCATCGATGGCGACCACGCCGGCCGACGCGGCGACGACCGCTTCGACGTCGGCGGTCGCAAACAACGCGCCCGTGGGCGAATTCGGATTGACGATGAACTTGAGCGGAGCAGGATCGGCGCCGAGGCTGGCCGGAAGCTCCGACGGCACTTCCGTCGGGTGCGTGGAGGGACGCGCCTCGTGGATCCGGCAGAGCGGCTCGAACAGCGGATAGGTCGGCGTCGGAAATGCGACTGAGTCGCCGGCGCCGGCAAAGGCGCGGAAGCACAGCTCGATCAGATCGTCACCGCCATTTCCCACGGCGACATGTGTCGCGTGGACGCCAAAATGTCGCGCGATGGCTTCGCGCGCAGGAGCCGCGGTCGGGCTGGGGTAGAGCCGCAGGGACTCGCCGGCCGCGTCTTTGACGGCCTGGATCACCTTCGGCGATGGGGGCAGCGGGGACTCGTTGGTGTTGAGCTTGACCCAGCCGGCCGCGTCCGGCGGTTGCTCGCCCGGCATGTACTGCTCGAAACCCGCGAGGGCTTTTCTCAGGACGCTTTTCGGCATTCGAGCAGAAATGTCTCCAGCGCGAGCCGTGGGCTGACGTTCTGCTCGAGGTAACCGAGCGTGTCGTACGAAAGCTCGAGCAGCCTGGCCCAACGTCCTTGTTCTCGACCGCGGCTGCGAAGCATCCGGCGGCGCAGTTCGATCTGCCAGCTCGCGATCGCAAAGAGCGCGGGATCCTCCTCGTCGCCTTCACTGCGGCGCCAGCCCATCTGCTCCGAATCGAGCTCGGCCGCAAGGTGAAGCGGGACATCCGCGGGCGCGCCGAAGATTTCCTCCAACCGCCGAGTCCACTCGTGGTGCAGCTCGATGACTTTCTCGTCGCGGGCTCGCCGCAAGGCCCAGCCGGGACGCCCACCCGACAGCTCCGCCAGCAGCTGCGCTCGCTGCGCATCGATTCCATGCTCCACCAACAACCGCTGTATCTCGGGGCCTGGAACAGGATGAAAGAAGACGCGCTGACACCGAGACACGACGGTCGGCAGAACCACGAATGGATTGAGGCTCGGAGTGGTCAACACGATCACCCGATGCGGATGTGGCTCTTCGAGTGTCTTGAGCAGCACCCCCTGGTCTTGATCACGCAACCGGCCGACATTGGTCACGACAGCTGCGCGGCGCGCGCCGATCGCAGGCTTCAGGTTGAGGAAGGCCTGCAGCGAAAGCTCATGGAACTCGGGCGGCTTGTCAGGCAGCAGCCTGATCTCGTTGATGGAAAGCGGCTTGATCCGATCGTCTTCCCAGTAATCCGGATTTCGGCTGAGCGGCGCCTCGGGAAGCAGTGCGGTTGCAAACGCCCGCGCGGTGGCCGTCTTGCCCAACCCGGATTCGCCGACGAAGAGATACGCGTGCGCGAGGCGACCGGTCTCGAGCTGCGAGCGCAGTTGATCGAGCGCCTGGACGTGGCCGACGATGCCGGCGAAAGCGTCGGTCACGGAACGTGGTGGGTTGCCGGCTGGCGGGCCTGCATCTCGCGCTCACGCTGCAGCCGTTGAGCCCGACCCTGAAGCCAGACTTCCCGGATCCGCTGCAGGGCCGTGATGTTCGTCACGATCGCGAGCAAGAAGATCACCGCATAGAGCACGTAGCCGCCAAAGATCAATCCGACGACCGTGATCACGACTCGCTCGGGGCGCGCAAACAACCCGGTCTCGCAAGTGAAACCGAGGCTCTGTGCCCGGGCGCGCACGTAGCTGACGAGGAAAGAGCCGGCCAGCGCGGCCAGCGTCGCCAGCACCAGCCAGCGCTGCAGGGGGCCGCTCATGCTGACGAAGTACGCGGCCAGGCCGAGATACACGACGCCCTCTGAATATCGATCCAGCGTGGAGTCCAGAAACGCCCCGTATGGATACGAAGCGTGCGTCGAGCGTGCGACCGCGCCATCGAGAATGTCGCACGTCCCCGCAAAGATCAGAACGACGCCCGCCCACGTGAGCTGTCCGAATGCGGCCAGGCCTGCCGCCAGGCACGTCAATGCGAAGCCGACGACTGTGACCTGATTTGGAGTCAGGGGAATGCGGCCGAGTGCCGACATCAGCCTCTCTGCGTTCCGCCGCACCCAGGCTTCAAACCGCGTGGTGAACATTGGTCACCTCAAACGTCTTGACGGGTTGCCTTCTGAAACTGCGAATCGCCTCGTCGTACACGTTTGCCACTTCCGAGGCGACTGAAGCCCATGAGTAGCGCTGCGCTTTCTGCAGTGCGTAATCGCCAAGGCGGCGCCGCAGCTCCGCATCACGCGCCAGGACGACGAGCGAAGCACCCAGCTCGCGCCAGTTCTTCGGTTGGACGGTGAGGCTGTCTTTGCCCGGTTCGAGCACCGACATGTACCCAGGAACTTCGGTCGCGACGACCGGAAGACCGGTCGCCAGCGCTTCCAGCAGCACGACCCCAAAGCTCTCCGCGCCGGTCGCAGGCGCGCAAAAGATGTCGGCGGTGCTGTAGTACCGGGGCTTGACCGAGTCCGGCACGAAGCCGACCATCACGACGTTCGGCAGCCGGTGCCTCGAGATGTACGACTCGAACTTTCCGCGCAGCGGTCCGTCGCCGACGATGATCAGCCGGGTACGCGCCACGCGCGATTGCATGAATCGAAATGCGCGCAACAGGTCTCCGAGACCCTTCCGTTTCTCGAGCCGGCCGACGAAAAGGATGTTGACGTGGTCGTCGCGGAGATGCCGGATCGGTGTCAGGCCACGGCGGTATGCGCCGGTGTCGACCCCGTTGGGGATCACGCGCGGGTGAGCTTCGGGGAAATAGCGCGTCACAAAAGCGCGCGCCGGCTCGCTGACGGCGATCGCTCGGTGCAGGTGCTGCAGATAGGGCCCGAGCAGTGGACGGCCGTAGTAATAGCCGAGATTCGACCGGGCGAACGCGTGAAAGGTGCCGACGTTGGCGGTCGGCGACATGCGCAGCATCGTCATCGGCAAGGCCGGCATCAGCGGCTCGTGGAAGTGCAGGACGTCGAAGCGCTCTTCGTCGATGATCGCCGCCACGCGATTCGCGAGGTGGAAGCTCAACGTGATCCGCGCCACCGAGTTGTTGGCGGGAATCGCTATCGGTGTGCCGATGCGGTAAAACCGGCCGCTGTCGAAGGCGACATCGGCTTTGCTCGACGGGGCAAAGATCCGCGTCTGATGACCGCTTGCATTGAGCTGGACAGCCAGATGCCGGACATGGTCGTTTACCCCACCAGGTGAGGCGAAGTCGTACGGAGAAACAAGTCCGACTTTCATAGCGCCGCGCCTATGGCGATCCGGCCCAGATCTTGTGCGGCACGTGCCACTGTTCGGGATGCTGCTGGATGAAGCGCTCGATGTGCCGCAACAGCTCCTGAGTGGTGCGAACCTGATCCGCACGAGGCTTCCCGGTGGATTGAGCGATCACCAGCGGCGCTCCTTCGGCCATGTAGGAATCGTCGGGCATCCGATACACGCAAACCGGAAACAAAGGCGTTCCCAGCCGGAGCGCGATCGCCGCCGGGCCGAGGGGTATCGGTGCCAGTTTTCCGAAGAACGGCATCAAGTAGCCGGTGCCTGTGATGTCCCGGTCGATCGCCGTGATCACCATCTCCTGATCGCGCAGCGCTTCGAGAACTTTGCGCATGCCGCCGTGGTCGAGGGTCAGGACGCTGATGCCGAGCCGTGCTCGCGTTTCGCGATACCACTCGAACAGTTCCCTCGGCTCGAGCTCTTCGGCGAAAAAGCTGACGGGCGCAAGCGTCGCCGCCCAGATCGCGGCCACCTCCTCGTAAGAGCCCATGTGGCATGAGACGACCATCACGCCCTTGCCGATCGCGCGCGCCTGCTCGAGGTATTCCAGACCCCGAACCTTGAGTCGCGGGCTCATCTCCTCGACCCTTGCGGCGGGAAGCAGCATCAGGTCCGCATACGCCTTGGCGTGATTGCGGAAGTTGAGCCAGGAAATCCTTCTCAACGCCTTTCGATCTTTCTCCAGCTCCGGGCACGCGATCTTGAGGTTGTACTCGAGGCGCGGTCGAGCGAGCGGCGACAGCCACCACGCGATTCCCGCCGCAAAGATCGCGACCGCATACGCCCAGGGCCGCGGCAGGTGCTCGACGATCGACTGCACGATCTTGAATCCGCGGTACTGAACCGCGGTGAACGCGCGCGATAGGGCGTATCGCCATCCCACGCGTCAGGAGAACATGCGGCGGAATGCGTACCACTGATCGGGTCGCTCCTTGATGAAGTCCTCGAAGCGGTTGACCACACGCTGCATCAACGCCTCTTTCGTCTCGCCGCCATTCATCTTCAGTGCCGGTTCGATGTGTACGTGATACCGGCCGTTCCGGGTTGCGTATTGACATGCCGGCAGCAAAGCGGCTCCAGTCTTGAGCGCAAATGACGCGGGCCCGCTCGGCACCGTTGCTCGCCGGCCGAAGAAGGAAATGCTGACGCCTGGTCCCTGCTCGAGATCGCAAAGCAAGGCGACGACACCGTTGGCTTGGAGCGCTTGTGTGATCGCACGAACCGCCGACCGTCCGAGGGTGATGACGTTCAGACCGAAGTGCTGGCGAGTCGCGACCACGGCGTCGTCGAGAGAACCCGGAAATCTCTCCGCGACTGCCGAGAGCTTGTATCCGACGGTCGCGCCATACGAACCTGCAACATCCCATGAGCCCATGTGCGGCACGGCCATGATCACGCCTTTGCCCAGAGCCAACGCGGCATCGACGTGCTCGCGCCCGTCAGAAGACGTTCGCTGCAGGAGCTCTTCCGGCGAAAGGCTGCCGAGCAGCAAGAAATCGATCAGCATCCGGCCGTAGTTCTGAAATGCGCGTCGGGCCACCTCTCGGACCCGCGGGTCGGTTCGCTCCAAGCCCAGCGCGGCCGCATAGTTGTCGAGCGCGGCGCGGCGCTGCTTGACGCTGAGCCAGAACCACGCGGTGCCACCCGGCGTCGCGGCCGCGTACCGAACGCCGGGAGGAACGACGCGGAGGATCCGCGCACCCGCCGTATAGAGAGTTCCGGCCAGTGGCACCCCACCGAGCTGCGGCGGCCTAGGCGCCCGACCGGCGCCCGGAGGGCGCCTATTCGGCGTCACCTCCTGCGCTGCTCGCTCACGCATCGGCGATGCGCTCGCTGCGCTGCTCGTCGGTTCCTTGACTTCGGGCGCCGATGCCGCCGGATCCCTGGTGTGGCGCCACTGTCCGGAACTAGCGGCGAGCAGCTGCAGCCGGTTTCGTGCGCCGCGAACGCTCGCGTCCGTCGCGGGCGCTGCGTCCATTGACTCCCGCTTTATCACCTTCGATGAACTCCTCCACCAGTCGCCTGGCTTCGTTGTCGCTGTACTGGACGGGCGGCGACTTCATGAAGTACGAGCTGGGTGCTTCGAGTGCGCCGCCAACGCCTCGGTCCATCGCCAGCTTCGCGCAGCGGACCGCGTCGATGACGATGCCCGCCGAGTTTGGTGAGTCGACGACCTCGAGCTTCAGCTCCACGTTCAGCGGCACATCGCCGAAGGACCGACCCTCGAGACGGATGTAGGCCCACTTGCGATCGTTCAGCCAGGGCACATAGTCGGAAGGACCGATGTGCACGTTGTTGGCGCCGATGTCGTAGTCGAGCTGCGATGTGACCGAGCGCGTCTTGGAGATCTTCTTCGACATCAAGCGCTCGCGCTCGAGCATGTTGAGGAAGTCGGTGTTGCCTCCGAAGTTCAGCTGGTAGGTGCGCTCCAGCTTGACGCCGCGATCGCGGAACAACCGGGTCAAAACCCTGTGGACGATCGTCGCGCCGACCTGCGACTTGATGTCATCCCCGATGATCGGCACGCCGCGATCGGCGAACCGCTTCTGCCAGTAAGGCTCGCGGGCGATGAAGACCGGGATGCAGTTGACGAATCCGACGCCCGCGGTGAGCGCCTGCTCGACATACCACTTGGTCGCCTCTTCGGACCCGACAGGGAGATAGCTGACGAGCACGTCCGCTTTCGTCTTCTTCAGAATCCCGACGACGTCCGAGGTTTCACCTGGAGCTTTCTGCACCACGTCCGACAGATACTTGCCGATGCCGTCATGAGTCATGCCGCGCTGCACCTTGACGCCGGTCTTAGGCACGTCGGAGAACTTGACGGTGTTGTTGGGCTTGGTGAAGATCGCCTCGGCAAGGTCGAGGCCGACCTTGTTCTTGTCG
>DATLKH010000046.1:0-1726 GCA_035538475.1 Candidatus Dormiibacterota bacterium
AAGCCTTGGTCATGCAGCGCAGCTTGCCTCACGGCCACGTCGCGGCGGCGCTGGGAACTGTGTACAAACTGGGGATTGATCGCCTGCTGTCGCAAGGCCGGCGACAGCCCGGGCGCGCGGTCGCGTTGTGCACGGCCCTCATCGTGGCCCGTCTGATCGATCCTTGCTCCAAGCTTGCGACGTCGCGACTGCTCGACGGCGAGACCGCCACCTGCTCGCTGGGGCAGGCACTCGGGCTCGCGGCGGTGGACGAGCAGGAGCTTTATGCGGCGCTCGACTGGTTGCTCGAACAGCAGGAGCGCATCGAAGCGGCACTCGCCCGGTGTCACCTGAAGAACGGCACGCTGGTGCTCTACGACGTGAGCTCGAGCTACTTCGAGGGACGCACATGTGCGCTCGCGAAGTTCGGCTACAACCGTGATGGCAAGAAGGGCAAGCTGCAGATCGTGTTCGGGCTGCTGTGTACGGCCGAGGGCTGCCCGGTCGCGGTCGAAGTGTTCGAAGGCAACATCGGCGACCCCGCGACGTTGCACAGCCAAGTCACCAAGCTCAAACAGCGCTTCGCGCTCGATCGGGTGGTGCTGGTCGGCGATCGCGGCATGATCACCACGGCGCGCCTGGAAGAGACCCTCAAGCCGGCCGGGCTCGACTGGATCACGGCGCTGCGGGCGGCGGCGATCCGCGGTCTCGCCGAGGCCGGTGCGCTGCAGCTCTCCTTGTTCGACACGCGCGATCTTGCCGAGATCACCTCGCCCGACTACCCCGCTGAGCGGCTCATGGTCTGCCGCAATCCGTTGCTCGCTGATGAGCGCGCGCGCAAACGGCGCGAGCTGCTCGATGCCACCGAACGCAGGCTGCTCGACATTCAGGCCCGCGTTCGGCGTGGTAAAAAGCCGCTGCGCGGCAAGGATAAGATCGCACTCGCTGTCGGCGCCGACGTCAATCGCTATAAAATGGCCAAGCATTTCGTCGTCACCATCACGGACAACGACTTGGCATTCGAGCGCAACACCGCCCAGATCGGGGCCGAAGCCGCACTCGACGGCATCTACGTGCTGCGCACCAACCTCGCCCCAGAGGCGCTCGACGCCACTTCGATCGTCAAGGCCTACAAGCAACTCGCCGGCGTCGAGCGCGCCTTCCGCAGCATCAAGACCGTCGATCTTGAGGTGCGCCCCATTCATCACCGCAGGCCCAATCGCGTGCGCGCCCACGTGCTGTTATGCATGCTGGCCTACTATCTCGAATGGCACATGCGCCAGGCGCTCAAGCCGATCCTGTTCGACGATCACGATAAGCAGGACGCTGACGCGGCCCGCGGCTCCATCGTGGCCAAAGCCGAGCGCTCCAAAGCGGCAAATCGCAAGGCCGCCACCAAGCGCACCGACGACGGATTACCCGTCCATAGCTTCCGCTCGCTGCTCGACGATCTTGCCACCGTCACCCGCAACACCATGGCGATGGCACACAGCCCGGATGCCTCCTTCGTGCTCTATCCAAAGCTCACTCAAACCCAGGAGCGTGCCTTCCTGCTTCTTGATGTCCCCATCAAGTTGTAGCCAGTACGCAACCCCTCCGCCGCGCCAATCCGTGAGTCGGATCAACCGTTTGCGTCCTTAAAAGGGAGCAACTTCCGTCTAGGCGGCGCCGGGCGTTCTCTCTGTACGCGTTGCGGTGGCAATTTCTGCCGCAAGTCCCCGCCTGTTTGGCGGAAATTTCTCTGGCG
>DATLKH010000047.1:0-1612 GCA_035538475.1 Candidatus Dormiibacterota bacterium
GGTGTCCAGAAGACGCGATGCGATTCCGTGTCCCCGATAAGGGGCGGCGATGACGAAGCACGCGACCGATCCGACACCTCGATGTTCAGGAGCTTCAAGCTTGAAGCGCCGCATCACACCGTCGAGCGTTGTGGTCGGACCGTAATTGCACCAGCCAACCGGCTTGCCGTCCTCATAGGCCAGCAGCGAGGTCACCTTGCCTTGCTTGATGAGCTCGACCATGTCGCGGCGGTTCTCCTCTGCAGTTCGCGTCGCCCACTCCTCATCGCTTATGGTGCGGTGGGTCTCCATGCAGTAGCACGACCGCCACGCCGGGTAGTCACGAAACGCATCGTGATCAAAGAACTGCAAGTAGTCGTCCAGTCTCTCGGGCGTGAGATCGCGAATTTCGAGCGGGCCGATCGACTCCAGCCGGGCGATTTCCCCTTGAGCCTCCGGGTCGACCGCAAGCCGGAGTCCCAAGAGCATGCTTTCCGCTTCCGGCTGAAACACGGCTCCGACCACGTCACCCGCCTCCCACTTCAAGCTCACCCGGCTGCCGCTTCCCGAAGGCAGCACCTCCCACTCCAATTTGTGCGGCTCCTCGGCTGCCAGGTTCGGCACGAAGACGTATCTCGTTTTCATCACTAGGCGTCTCGGCGCCACGACCTCGACCACATCTGATTCTTCGGCGACCGAGCCACCGGGTGACTGCCAGCGGATATGCGCGCCTTCTACCAGATCGACGTCAGGCGTTAGGCGGTAATACCAGTCTCGGCGGCCGCCGGCGATGACCGCGTTCCAAGCTACATCGGGAGAAACGGTCAGATCGATTTCGTACTGACCGCTCTTCACGAGGCTTCGCGAGCCACGGTGTGGACGTCTTTGACGCTCTCGAGTTTTTCCATCAAGCGCGAGAGCTGCGCCAGCGAGTCGATCTCGACCGTCGCCGAAACGACCGCCGTCTTGTCGTCATACACGTGCACTTCGAGGGCCGACATGTTGACCCGATTCTCAGCGACCACCGTGGCGATGTCACGCATCAAACCCTGGCGATCCCACGCTTCGATTTTGATCGCCACCGGATAGAGATGCGCTGCCTCCGAATCCCAATCGACCGGCACCATGCGGGCCGAGTCCTGAGCGTTGACCGCGTTGATGCAGTCTGCTCGATGCACGGTCACGCCCTTGCCGCGCGTGATGTAACCGACGATTGAATCACCAGGCACAGGCTGGCAGCAGGGCGCGATTTTGGTCAGTATCCCTTTCTCACCTTTGACCAGGACTCGTGGTGATGGCAGGGTCTGCGGGATCAATGGAATCGTTCGCAGGTCGCCCGGTGTCTCGAGATTGAGCGCCATTCGCATCACGACGGCGTGCGGTGACAGATCGCCGTAGCCGATTGCGGCCATGAAGTCGTCGACGTTGTTGAACTTGAACTGATTGGCGAACTCGAGCAGCTTCGGATCCGGAAGGTCGGCAAGGCTGATGCGATGCATGCGATGCAGCTCTTTGTCGAGCAGGTCGCGACCCTTGGCCACGTTCTCTTCGCGGCGCTGGCTCTTGAACCACTTGCGAATCCGCTCTTTGGCTGAGGCGCTCTTGACGAAGTTCAACCAATCGCGGCTCGGCC
>DATLKH010000048.1:0-5226 GCA_035538475.1 Candidatus Dormiibacterota bacterium
AGAGCGAGCTAGGGATCAAGGCCGCGGCGCCGGTCGCGGTCGCGGCCGGCCCCGCAGTCGCGGCAGGTGGCGACGGCGCAGCTCCCGCTGAGGAGGAACAGACAGAGTTCACCGTCACGCTGACCGCGGTCGGCGACAGCAAGATCAACGTGATCAAGGCGGTCCGCGAGCTCACGCAGCTCGGGCTCAAGGAGGCCAAGGACCTGGTCGACGCGGCGCCGAAGCCGGTGCTCGAGAATGTTTCGAAGGCCGACGCCGAGAAGGCGGTGGCGCGGCTCAAGGAAGCCGGCGCGACCGCGGAGATGAAGTAAGGGCCCTCTGTCGGCTTCGCCGACATCTCCCCACCGCGTGGGGGAAGGGTTTCCTTTTTAGGCGGCTTGGCCGCCGGTCGCTGATTCTCGAGGCGACCGTCGCGGCCGGGTCCGCCGCAGGGGCCGCGGCTTTGGCTGGGCGGGCGTCCGCCTGACCGGGGCTCGGCCATGGGGCTGCTTCGGCGCCTGAGGCGCCTCGACCTTTGGAATCGGCCGGATCGCCGGTCGTCTTCTCGCCACGGTGATCTCGTCCTCGAAGTGGCGGAAGCTGATCTGCCTTCCCTCGAGCAGCGAATAAGTCGCACGCGAGTGGTTGATCTTCACCTGCAGCAGGCGGCCCAGAAACGTGACCCGGAAGGTCAGCCGCTTGATGGCCGTGGGCAGCTGAGGGCGAAACGAGAGCTCGTCACCGTGGTGGCGCATGCCTCCGAGGCCCGCGACCGCGGCGAGCCAGGCGCCCGCAAGCGAGCCCATGTGCAAACCGTCTTTGACGTTGTGCTCGAGATCGTTGAGGTCCATCAACGCGGCCTCAGCGAGATAGTCATGAGCCAGCTGCAAGTGGCCGCATTCGGCGGCGATCGTGGCTTGAGTCGTCGACGAAAGCGACGAATCGCGAACGGTGATCTCCTCGTAATAAGCGAAGTTCCGCCGCTTCGCTTCCTGAGTGAAGGCGTCGCCTCGCCAGTGCATGGCGAGCACGAGGTCGGCCTGTTTCACTACCTGCTTCCGGTAGAGCTCGAAGTAGGGATAGTGCAGGAAGAGCGGGTAGTGGTCGGCGTCCGTCTGCTCGAAATCCCAACGCTCGTGATCGGTGAACTGTGTGGCTTGCTTGTGAACGCGAAGCTTCTCGTCGTAGGGCAGATGAACCCTTTTTGCTGCGTCCCGCCACGACTTGATCTCCGCCGCGCTCACTTTCAGCCGCGTCGCAGCTGACTTGTGCCGCCCAGCCGCATCTGCCGCGGCAATGAGATTTCGCTGCGCCATCAAGTTCGTGTAGATGTTGTTGTCCATCAAGGCGCTGTACTCGTCAGGTCCGGTGACGCCGTCCACGCAGAATTCACCGCTTCTGCTCACATGGCCGACCGACATCCAAAGGCGGGCCGTTTCAACGAGCAGATCGACGCCATAGGCTTCCTCGAAACTCCTGTCATGTGTGGCGCTGACGTAGCGCAGCACCGCGTCGGCGATGTCGGCGTTGATGTGCATCGCCGCGGTGGACGCCGGCCAGTATCCGGAACATTCCTCGCCGCGGATCGTCCTCCACGGAAATGCGGCGCCCTTCAATCCCAGGTCCTGAGCTCTCTTGCGTGCCTTGTCGAGGATGAAGTGGCGCCACCTCAATGCATCCGAGACCGTGGACGGCGCAATGTACGTCAGGGCCGGCAGCAGAAAGGTCTCCATGTCCCAGAACGTGTGACCGTCATAGCCAGGTCCGGTCAATCCCTTGGCCGGGATCGCGCGCGTCTCGGCGCGAGCCGCGGCCTGCAGGACGTGAAACATGGCAAAGCGGACCGCCTCTTGGACTTCCGGATCGCCGACGAGCTCGACATCGGCGCGCCGCCAGAAATCGGCGAGATATTTGCGCTGGCTGGTCACCAAACCGTCCCAACCAAGATCGACGCCGCTGAGAAGCGCGCCGGCGACTTGCGATCGCAGCGCCGGCACCGAGCGCAGGCTCGACCAGCTGTAGGCGACGAACTTGACCAGGCGCAGGCGACGACCTGGCACGACATGGGCGGTGACCGTGAGGCGGGCGTGGTCCGGGCTGGTCTCCATGTCTGTCTTCGTGCCGCGCGGCCCATCGACAATGTGCCGCATGGCGGCCGCCATGCGGAGGTGGCTTTTCTGCGTGGAATGGACAAGGATGGCCGAGGTGCCCTCGTGGCCGTGGAACTCACCGACCAATGGGCGCTCCATCGCAACGGCCGTGCGCGGGTCAGACCTCTCGGAGGTTTGCGAAGGCGCGTTGGCCACGAGCTCCGATTGCAGCACCAGGTCGAGTTCGTTGTCGAGAGGCTCGACTTCATAAAGAACGGCGGCCAGAGCGCGGTGCGTCAGCGATACCAGGCGGGTGGAGTGAATTCGGACGCGTCGATGTGCAGGTGATTCCCATTCGACGGTTCGCCGCAGCAAACCCGCTTTGAGATCGAGCACCCGCTCGTGCTTGTGCACCTTCCCGTAGCGGACGTCGAACGGCTCGTCATCCACCAGCAACCGGATGACCTTGCCATCCGTGACGTTGACGATGGTCTGACCCGCTTCCGGATAGCCGTACGCGGTTTCGGCGTAGGGGAGAGGGACGTTTTCATAAAACGCGTTCAGGTATGTGCCCGTGATGATGTGGGGCTCGCCCTCGTCGAGGTTGGCGCGCCAGCCGATGTGGCCGTTGGAAAGCGCAAAGATCGATTCGGATTGGCCGAGATGGCGCAGGTCGAGGCGCACCTCGCGAATATTCCAGGGGTCGTTTTCGAAACAGTCGCTGCAGTACATCTTCAGCCGCTCATCAAGTCGGAAAGATCCTTCACCACGATGTCGGCTCCATGCTTTTCGAGCTCATCCGCCCGATCGTTGCGATCGATCCCGACCACGAGGCCAAAGCTGCCGGCCCGGCCGGCCTCGACACCTGCGATCGCGTCTTCGTAGACGGCGGCTTCGTGCGCCGGAGTGTTCAGCATGGTGGCTGCACGCAGATACGTATCGGGCGCCGGCTTGCCTTTGAGGTGCTCTTTCAGAGCGATCACACCATCGACCTGCGCATCGAAGATGTCGTGTAGGTTAGCCGCGCGCAGGACTTCGGTCGTGTTCTTGCTGGAGGAGACGACGGCGAGCTTCAGTCCCGCCTTCCTCGCCGCGTGCAGATAGCGAACCGAACCTTCATACGTATCGACACCGTCACGATGAATCAGGTCCAGGAAGATGCGGTCTTTTCGGAGGCTGAGTTCGCGGATGAGCGAATCACTGATTGCGATGAGGCGCGATTCCAGGAACGAGCGCACGCCGTCCTCGCGCGGCTTGCCGTCGACGTACTCGATGTAGTCGGCGAGCTCGAAGGGTGCGAACGGTCCTCCCGCTTTCTCGCTTCTCTCTTCGAGGTAAGTGTCGAACATCGCCTTCCACGCCTGGAAATGGACTTTGGCGGTCTGAGTGATCACGCCGTCGAGGTCGAAGAGTCCCGCTTTGATCGCCGGCGGCAGGCCGAGGTGCTCAGCGTCCATACAACTTAAACGCGCTTTTAGGCGCGGTTTGAGTTTGCTGGAGCGTTGTTTTCATGTGAGGAGGGGTACGTCCACTCAGTGGTACATCGGCGGCTGGGTGACCTGGGTCGCCGCGATGTTTGCGTTCTCGTATGCGTACCGGCATGTCGCGACGCTCGGTTACCCCTGGTGGCAAGACCCCAACCTGACTGCGATCGCGACTGTCGCGGAGATGTCCATGCTCGTGATGTTCGTGGCTTGGGTCGGGGCTCTGGTGCGACTGGCCAGGCTGCAGCAGTGGAACTGGTTCGTCGCAGTGCTGGTGACGCAGCTGCTGTGGGCCGGAATCGCGGGGATGGTTTGCTACGCGGGGTCGGGGCCTGAGAAAGAGGACCTTGGCGTCTCGCGTCCGCAAGTTACCTAGATCTGGCCGCGGCGGTCACGTGCTCGAGAACCAGATCCATTCCCCTTTCCAGCTCCTCCTCGGTCACGCACCAGTGAGGTGACAGGCGCACCCGACCGGGCCGCGAGTCGACGATCACTCCAGCTTCGTGGAGCCTCTTTTCGACCTCTTCGGGATGCTCGCTCTCGAGGGTCACGATTCCGCACCGCTGCCGCCGATCGCGAGGTGTGAACGTCTTGACCCCGGCTTGATCGCACCGTTCGAGGATTCGATCGGTGAGGTCGCGCAGTCGCTCCTGGATGTTCGAGACGCCGACCTCCAGCACCAGCTCGAGCCCGGCGAGCCCGGCGTAGTGGCAGCCCACGGCCCACGTGCCTGTCTCCAGCCGACGCGCATCGTCGGCGAATGTCAGCTCCTGAAGAGTGAATGAGAACGGATCGCGCGTCGCGAACCAACCCGTGCCCTGTGGCCTGACCCTCGGAATCAGCTCGGGCCTTACATAAAGGAAGGCGTTGCCGGGTCCGCCGCTGACCCATTTCAAGCAGCCGCCGACGAAGGCGTCGCAGTCCATGGCCGCCACGTCGATGGGCGAGCAGCCGCAGGTCTGATAGCCGTCTATGAGGCAGAGGGCGCCGGCTCGATGGGCGGCATCGGCGATGGCTCGGGTGTTCTGTAAGTAGCCGGTGGTGTAGAAGAGGTGCGTCGTCGCCACAAGCGCTGTGCCCTCGTCGATTCGCTCTGCGAAGGCTTCGGGCGGAGTGGTCATGCCGTCACGGCAGGGCACGAACTCGACTTGGAAACCAGGACGGCTGAGCCACTGGTGTCCGATCGTCGGAAAGTCAAGCTCGCCGATCAGGACTTTGCGCCGGCCCTCGGGAAGGGGAAGGCCCGACGCGAGGGTCGTGAGGGCGACTGAGACTGAGGGGGCGATCGCCGTCGAGCCTGGCGGTGCGTTGAGCAGGTCGCAGACCCTGGAGCGGAAGCGCTCGAGGAGGGGCAGCCAGCTTGTGAACCAGGCGGGGGTGCCCTGCTCGTCCCAGTCCTGCGCGTACCGGTGCAGCGTGGCGCGGCCGCGGCGGGGCAGAGGCCCGAGTGAGCAGGCGTTGAAGTAGATGCAGCGCTCGAGGAGGGGAAACTCGGCACGAAGCGCCTTCCAGTCGGGCATCACATTGACTGTATAGCCCTTCCGGTCCCTCAGGCCACCGCGGCGGCGGGGAGCGGCGACCGGGGGTAGCCGTCCGGGCCGGGCGGTGGTATAGTGCCGGGAAACCGCTGGCCGGGGTGCCACAACCCCGGTCCCAATGAAGCGTCCCCATCG
>DATLKH010000049.1:0-3955 GCA_035538475.1 Candidatus Dormiibacterota bacterium
CTCGACAACCCCAACCTTCAACAGGCGCTCGTTCATGCCATGACCGGCTTGCGGGCGCGACGCAACGTGGCGTTCGAAAGCCTCGATTTCGAAAAGGGCCGCACAGAGCTCCAGGCCCGGCGCCAGGCCAATCTCGACCGCCTGCCCGAGCTCGCTCGACAGTTCGCCGAGCGATTGTCCGCAGTCGGTGGAACGGTCCACTTTGCGAAGGACGCGGCTGAAGCGCGCGAGATCATCGGCCAGATCTGCTGGAACGCGGGCAGCGCATTGCAACCGGGACAGCAAATGATCGTGACGAAGAGCAAATCGATGGCGAGCGAAGAGATCGCGCTCAACGAGTACCTCGAGGGACTCGGCATCGAAGTGGTCGAGACCGACCTGGGTGAGCGAATGGTCCAGCTCACGCACACGCACCCCTCACACCTGATCGCGCCGGCCATCCATCTGACAAAGGAAGATGCCGCTGCGGTCTTCGGAACAGAGCCCACGGTTGAGGCGATTCAAAAGCACGCCCGCGAATCGCTGCGCCAGAAATTCATCGAGGCGACGGTCGGCATCTCTGGCGCCAACATCGCGATCGCCGAGACGGGAACGATCGCGATCGTCTCCAACGAAGGCAACGTCGACCTGACGACCACGCTGCCGCTGGTGCACATAGCCCTGTTCGGCATGGACAAGCTCGTGGCCACCCTCGACGACGCGGTCGCCGTGCTGAAGATGCTGCCCCGCAGCGGAACGGGCCAGTTGATGACGAGCTACGTCAACTGGATCACCGGGCCATCGCGATCGGCGGATATCGAGCAGTCATTGACCATCGGCGTGCACGGGCCTAAGGAGATGCACTGTGTGATCCTCGACAACGGTCGGGAAAAGATGCGCGCCGATCCGGTCTTTCGAGATGCCCTCACGTGCATTCGCTGTGGCGCGTGCTCCAACGCATGCCCGCCGTTCATGGCGGTCAGCGGCCATCAGTTTGGCGGCCACATCTACAACGGTCCGATTGGGCTCGTGTTGACGCCGTTTCATCACGGCCTTCAGGACGCAGACCTCGCCAACACGCTGTGTGCCCAGTGCAACGCGTGCGAGGAGATCTGTCCGGTCGGAATCCCGCTGCCGCGGCAGATCCTCGAACACCGGCGCAAGGGCCGCAAGTCTTTGCGCAAACGCGCCTTGCTCGGCGTTTGGAAGCGACCCGAATTGGCCGACGCGCTGATGCGGACGGCGGCGCCTTTCAGCTCGCTGGTCCCCGGCACGCCTCGGCTGGCAACGAAGCCATACCGCGACCGCGTGAAATCAAGTCAGGTCGATGGGGAGCCGATCACCATCTTCGCGTCGTGCCTGGTCGACAGGGTGCGGCCGGAGGCCGCCGTGGCTTTGGAGCGCATCGCGACCGCGGCAGGCTTCAAGGTTGCTTTTCCCAAGGACCAGTGGTGTTGCGGGCTGATCGCCGCCAATGCTGGTGACTTCTCCGCAGGGGCCGAACTTTCCGCCCAACTTGGGCGCTCGCTTGGAGATTCCAAGGGCCTGGTGGTGACGCCCTCCGCCTCGTGCTTCGGCGCATTCACGCTCGACGCCGGTGACTGGGGTGCTCAGGTCGACCCCGCGCTGCAGTCCCGATTCCGCGACTCGACGCGGTTCGTGCTTCAGGTTCTCGAGGCGAATCCGGCCCTCGTGGATACCGAGCGGATGAGCCCGAAGGTCGCCTATCACGACTCGTGCCAGACCCTGCGCCAGCTCGGCCTGAAGCGAGAACCGCGGCGCCTGCTGGAGCTGGCGGGCTACGAAGTGGTCGACCTGCCCGATATCGCCAACTGCTGCGGGTTTGGCGGCACGTTCAGCATCGAATGGCCGCGCGTGGCCGACCGGCTCGCTCAGTGGAAGCTGGACGCGATCGCCAAGACAGGCTGCGTCGTGGTTGCATCCGATAACCCTGGGTGTCTGATGCACATCGAGGCCGCGGCCCGAAAACGGGGTCTCGAGCTGCGAGTTGCGCACGTCCTGGAGCTTGTCGCCGATCGGCTCGCTTAACCTTTAGGGCTGCCGTGAAGATCAGCCTGGTCTCGGCGGAAGCCGCCGAGCTGAACGTCGACGCGCTCGCAGTTCCAGTCGCCACGGGACAGACCCTGTCCGGTTCGGCGCTCGAGCTCGACAAAGCACTGGGCGGCGTGTTGTCCGAGATGGTCGCGAACGCCGAATTTCGCGCTCGGATCCATGAAGTTCTGCCTGTGCCGTCGCAGGGCAAGATCGCGCCGCGGCGGGTGATTCTCTACGGGCTCGGCGCTCCGCATGACCTCGACGGCCAGCGCGTGCGCTCCGCGCACCACGAGCTGATTCGAGCCTCGCGCACGTGGGGCTACAAACGGATGGCACTCCTGCGCGCCGACCCGCTTGGCATGGACAGCTTGAAAGCAGTGGTCGAAGGCTGCGTGATGGGCACGTTCGAGCAGCGGTCGCGGCAGACGGGTCCGGCGCCGGAGCGTCGCGAGATCGGTGAATTGGTCCTGACCGGATTCGGCACGGGGCGGGAGCACGAGATCGTGGCGGCGCAGGAGAACGGTGAAGCCACCAATCGCGCGCGCGAATGGCAGAACGCTCCTGCCAACGAGCTGACTCCTGAAGCGCTCGCTCAAGAGGCGGTTCGGATCGCTCAGCGCCACAACCTCGAATACGAGATCCTCGGACCCGCCGAGCTGAAGTCCGGCGGTTACAACCTGCTGCTCGGCGTCGGCGCGGGCTCCTCCAGGCCGCCCCGACTGATCCGCATTCGACACCGCGGCAACCATCAGGCGAACGCGTCCGCGGAAGCGGCGAACACGGTTCTCGCCCTGGTGGGTAAGGGAATCACCTTCGACTCGGGCGGAATCTCGCTCAAACATCCCGAACACATGAGCCACATGAAGGGCGATATGTCTGGCGCGGCCGCTGTGCTGTCGGCGATGGACGTGATCGCTTCGCGCAGAGTGCCGCTGGACGTGATGGGCGTCATCGCGGCGGCCGAGAACATGCCCGGACCCAACGCCCAAAAGCCGGGCGACGTGATCGTGAGCGCGGACGGCAAAACGGTCGAAATCGTAAACACGGACGCCGAGGGCCGCCTGATCCTGGCCGACGCGTTGACGCACGCCCTGCGCAGCGGCGCGACTCACATCATGGACCTCGCGACTTTGACGGGCGCCGCCACCGTCGCGATCGGGCACGCGGCCAGCGCTGCCGTCAGCAACGACGATCGTTTCTGGTCGTTCGTCGATGAGGCTTCGCGAGTCGCGGGCGATCGCGTGTGGCGGCTACCGATCTACGCCGATTATCGAATTCTGCTGCGCAGCCAGATCGCCGACCTCCGCAACGCCGAATACGGCGAGGCCGGCACCATCATGGGCGGCATGTTCATCGGCGAGTTCGCGGGCGGCATGCCCTGGGCTCACATCGACATCGCAGCCTCATCCTGGAACACGAACGGCGAGCTGACCACGGTGCTTCGCGGCCCCAGCGGCGCTGGAACCCGCCTCTGCATCGAGTTGGCGGAACTCATCGCAGGGCCGGTGCGTTAAATAGAGAGTGGCGCTTCTCGAATCCATCCATTCGCCCGCGGACCTCAGAGCACTGGATCAAGCGAAGCTGGCCGAGCTCGCCGCCGAAGTCAGAGCTTTTCTCGTTGAGCAGACCTCGCGCACAGGCGGCCACCTCTCCCCCAACCTCGGCGTCGTCGAGCTGACCTTCGCGCTTCACCGCGTATTCCACAGCCCCCAGGACGCGATCGTCTGGGACACGGGCCATCAGGCTTACGTGCACAAGCTCGTGACCGGCCGGGCCGCTTCGTTCGCTCAGCTCCGACAGGCGGGTGGGCTCTCCGGCTATCCGTCGCGCAAGGAGTCGGAGCACGACCTGATCGAGAACAGCCACGCGTCGACGTCGCTGAGCTACGCCCTGGGCATCGCCGAAGCGCGACTGCGCAAGC
>DATLKH010000050.1:0-2596 GCA_035538475.1 Candidatus Dormiibacterota bacterium
AGCGCACCTGGCTGGGGGCCAGGGGGTCGCGGGTTCAAATCCCGCCTCCCCGATTTCGACTTGCGCTGAGCCGGGTTATTCTTCGTCGGCACGGCGAGATGTTGCTTAAGTCGAACAGACAGCGGTTGATCGTCGTGATGAGTGCTGCTGGCGTCGTTGTTTTGGTGATACTCGGCGCCATCGTATGGGTCGGTTTTCAGATCGCCGACCAGCTTGGAGCGCCCGGCATACCTTCGGCCACGGGAAGCGGTGCTTGCACAGCAGCCGACGCGGTCAGCATTCAGCTCACCTATTCGGATGGACATGGTGTGAGCGCATGTACACACGATCCGCCGGCGTGTCAGAGCCGGCCCGTCGCACCAAAGTTCGCTCTTGACAATCAACTGCGCAGCGCGACGCGCCGCTACATCCTGTTCATCGGCTGGAACGTGACGCCTTCGGCCGGCACGAATGGCCAGGTGCTGCACTTCGAGCCGCAAGCCTTCCTGCCCAAGGGTCCGCCATCGTCCACCGACAACGTGGCCGACTACGCAACCCTCGAGCTCACGCCTCGCGATCCGACCGAAGGCGGGTGGACTGTGGGATCAGGCACCCTTACGTTGTCGTCCAATGCAGGAGAGGTCAGCGGCAGCATCGATGGTGTCTTCAATGCCGGGGCCTCGGCGCCGAGTGCTGTCACCGGCCGATTCGGTTGCAAAGGCTGACCAAGGACGGCTCGACTGCTGAACTGCCTCGCTGCGTAGTATTCACCCACGCAGGCCGTCTACCTGGGCGTAAATCGCCGGCGGGTAGAGGATGCCCCGGAGGGTCGCATGACCGACTTTGTGGATTCGCGCCAGATCGTTTCGTCCTTTCTTGCCGCTCGTTTGGATCCGAACGCCGACGCTCTCGATCTGATGGACGAGGCATTCGTTTTCGAGAGCCCTCTCATGCAGGTGACGGATCGCGACGTCTATCTGCGGAACCACCGCGGCTTCCAGGTCGTCGTCAAGCGGACGCGCTTGATCAGTGAGCTCTACGGTCCCGATGAAGCGACGCTGCTTTACGAACTGGAAACTGACATGCCCGCCGTCGTTCAGAAAACAGCTGAGCATTTTCGGATCGCCAACGGCAGGATCGCTTCCATCCTTGTGATCTTCGATTCGGCGCCTTGGCGCCCGATTTTCGAACACGGCCAGAGCGATTCGTGATAGATGATTGAGGATGAAGACTCCCTCCACCTCTGAATCAGATCCTTTTGCCGTTCTCAAGCAGGGTGTCCGGTGGATGTGGTCGCTTGGCGACTACACGGCGCTCGCTCGGATTCTCGAGCCGCCTGCCGAGCGTCTCGCCTCCGAGCTGGACGTCCGGCCGGGCATCGCATTACTCGATGTCGCCGCCGGCAACGGCAACTTTGCCATCGCCGCCGCCAGGCATGGGGCAGAAGTCACCGCTTCCGATCTGACGCCGGCGATGGTCGCGCTCGGACGCCGCCGCACACGAGACGAAGGCCTCGAGATCGCATGGCTGGAAGCCGACGTGGAGAGCTTGCCTTTCGACGACGACCGGTTCGATGTCGTCGCTTCGGTCTTTGGCGCCATGTTCGCGCCCCGTCCAGACCGCGTCGCGCGCGAGATGTTCCGGGTCGCGCGCCCTGGCGGTGTGGTCGCGATGGCCAATTATTCGGATGGCGGATTCCTTGGTGGATTCGCGTCGCTGATGGCAAGGCATTCGCGCCCGTCACCCTTCAAGCTGCCCTCTCCGTTTGAATGGGGCGACGAAGCGGAGCTGCGGCGCCGCCTCGAGCCGTTCTCCGCATCGATCGAAGTCAGCGCCGGTGAGCTGAGCTTCGAGTTCGCCTCGGTGGACGTGGGCCTCGCATTCTGGGAGCGCACGAATCCACCGCACATAGCTTTGCGATCGACCCTCGATTCGAACCAGTACGCCACTTTCATGAAAGAGGCGGCTGAGCTGATGGAAGCGCTCAACGCCTCGAGCAGCGGTCTGGTCCTGAAGTCGCCTTATGTGACAGTCGTCGCGCAGAAAAAAATCTAGGCCTGGATCAGTGCTCAGGCGATTCGAGCGTGCTCCTCTGGTCGAGGTAGTACAGCAGACCCATCGATGGCACGATGAACAGGATCAGCGCCGCCGTGACCACGAGCAGAACGGTCTGAGTCGCCGCAGGCGCGGCGGCCTGTGTGATCGTCAACTTGCCGGGAAGCAAATAAGGCGATTGCGCGAAGCCCCACGCGAAGACCATGCCTCCAACCGCCATGACCGTGAGTACGCGAAACCACGTGAAGAGCCCTCGCCACACCAAAAACATCACCGCCGGAGTCAGCACCATCGTGCCGAGCGCAAACGGCAGCCCGGGACCTGAAAGCATCGAGCGCAGAAGCGACGGTGCTTCGAATCCGATGACCACGAGCGCAATGGTCCCCGTCGCGATCAGCGCCAACCCCGCGCCGAGCACTCGGCGCCGGAAGTAGCCGACCAGCTCGGTGGCCCCGTAGCGGCGTGCATCGCCGACCAGGAACGACGCGCCGCTGAACGCGGTCGCCGCCACCGAGACCAGGCCAAAGGCGATCGACATCGGGCTGAACGGGACCAGGTGCCC
>DATLKH010000051.1:0-3817 GCA_035538475.1 Candidatus Dormiibacterota bacterium
GTTGATGACGAGCCGCGCATCGTGCAGCTCGTCCGCGACTATCTCGAGCACGGCGGTTTCACCGTGCTGACGGCGGCGGCTGGCCAAAGCGCGTTGCGGAGCGCCCGCACCGGCCGGCCGGACCTGGTCGTTCTCGATCTGGGTCTGCCCGGACTCGACGGGCTTGATGTCGCAAGAGCGCTCCGGCGAGAGGGCCGGATTCCGATCATCATGCTGACCGCGCGGACCGAGGAATCGGACAAGCTGGTCGGGCTCGAGCTTGGCGCGGACGACTATCTGACCAAGCCGTTCAGTCCTAAAGAGCTGGTCGCGCGCGTGCGCGCGGTACTGCGCCGGAGCGAAGGCGTGCTGGAACCACAAGAGGTGATCCGGGTTGGGAAGGAGGTCGAGCTGGACGTGCCGCGCATGGATGCGCGGTTCAGCGGCAGGCGGATCGATCTGACGAAGAGCGAATTTCAGATCCTCGCCGCGATGGCGCGCCAGCCCGGCCGCGTGTTCACGCGTGCACAGCTGCTCGATGCGGTCCGCGGCGTGGCTTTCGAGTCGTATGAGCGGGCGATCGATGCGCACATCAAGAACATCCGCAAGAAGATCGGACAGAAATACGTCGAAACGGTCTTCGGCGTCGGCTACCGGTTCGCCGAGCCGGCCGAGCAGTGAGCCGCGGTTGGGGACCGCCGCCCAGCCGCCGGCCGCCATGGTGGCCGGAAGGCGAGCCGTTCCCACCGCGAGGTCGACGTGGCTACGGCCCGCCGCCGTTCATCCGTGCGCTGGGCTGTTTCCTGCTGGTCGCGTTGGCGATGGCATTGCTGGTCGGCGGAGCGATCGGAGCGCTCCTGAGCCGGCAGGAATTTCATCCGTTCGTGCTCTTCCCGATCCTGGTCCTGGTCTTGATCGCCGTGGCGGTCGGAGGCGGGATGAGACGCATGACACAACCGATGTCGAACCTGATCACGGCCGCCCGGCGGATCGAATCGGGCGACTACGCAGCCCGGGTGCCCGAGTACGGCTCGCAGGACATCCGGTCGGTCGCACGAGCTTTCAACTCGATGTCGGAGCGGTTGAGGGTGATCGATGAGCAGCGGCGGAGCTTCATGGCCGAGGTGACGCACGAACTGCGGACACCGCTGTCAGTGATTCGAGGCCAAGCGGAAGCGATCGCGGACGGCGTGTATCCGGCCGACGCCGAGCACCTGGCGCCGATCCTCGACGCGACAGAGACGCTCGACCGTTTGGTGGAAGACTTGCGGACCCTGGTCCTGACCGATTCAGGCACCCTGGTGCTGCACGAAGAACCAACGGATGTTGCGGCGCTGGTGCGCGACACCTCCGAATCGTTCCTTTCGCAATCACAGACCGCCGGAATTTCGCTGAGTACCGCAGCGGATGACAACGCGCCCATTGTCGAGGTCGATCCGGCGCGCATGCGTCAGGTGATCAGCAACCTGTTGACGAACGCGATCCGCCACACGCCGCCGGGAGGTTCGGTGAGGGTTTCAGTCGGTTCGGCGGCTGACCAGGTCACGATCTCGGTCAGCGACACGGGCGAGGGAATCCCGCCCGACCTATTGCCTCACGTATTCGATCGTTTCGTCAAGGGACCACAGTCAACTGGAAGCGGTCTTGGTCTTGCCATCGCACGCGACATCGCGGTGGCGCATGGCGGGCGGATCGACGTGTCGAGTACTCCCGGCGATACGACTTTTCGCTTTTCGTTTCCGCGGTGAGCGGACTAGCGCGGCCGCGACATGAGGTACACCCGGCCGCTTAGCTTGCCGATCATTCGGTACACGTGCCAGAGACAGTCCGCAAGTTTGATGTCGTAGTTGACCTTGCCGAACTGCTCGATATAGCGCTCTGGATCACGACCGAGACGCGCGGCGTGCAGGAGCTTGCGTGCAGGTACTCCGCCGTGCTCCTCTGCGTACTCACCCCACTCGCTTCCCAGATCGATCGTCTCGTCGACCCTGAGCCCAGCTCGTGCCGTCGCCGATTCGGTTGCAGTGGGATCCCAGCTGGCAACGTCGAGCGGACCGAACACGCGGTCCCTTTCCTCGGGAGCCAGCAGCTGGGTGGCAAACATTTGATACAGGAGCATGTGACCACCTGGCCGCAGAACCCTTCGGCACTCTTTGAATGCTTGATCCAGATCTTGGGTGTGAGAGAAGACGTCGCGGCACCACACGAGCTGGACGCTGCCGTCATCAATCGGCAGCGATTCCACCGCGCCACGAACGAATCGGACTCGATCACGCAGCGCGCCGTGTTCGCGTAATCGCTCGTTGCAAAGCTCGATGTTCCTGCTCACCGGATCGACTCCGGTGACGATGAATCCAAACCTCTCCGCAAGCTCGATGGCCTGCTTCCCCTCACCGCAGCCGACGTCGGCGACCGTGGCAGAGGCCGGCAAATCAAGCCTTTCGACCAGCTCGTAAAGGAAGTCCGGACCGCGCGGATTCAGGCTGGTGTCGAGCGCCTCTTGGAACGGTTCTTCGATACGCGGGTAGGAGTCATAAGACTCATCGAGAGAAGGCACGTTCGTCGCGTTGGATTATCGGGCTCGGATTGGCCTCGCAAAGCGCTCGGCGCACGAGGCTGGCCGCTTCGACCGGGTCATCGAGCAGGTCAGCGGCCGTGAACCTGATGACGCGATAACCGGCATCGATCAGGCGATTCTGGCGCCTGTCGTCGGCGACCAGGCTGTTCCGGTGCACGGCTCCGTCGTACTCGATCACGAGACGATGGCCGGGGAAGTACAAGTCAGGCCGGGCGAGAAACATTCCTGAATCGTCGCGCAGTGTGACCTGGACCTTCGGCCGCGGTAGGCCGGCCAGTAGGAGCAGCATGCGGAGCCGCGTCTCCATCGGACTCTCGGTTGCAGGCTCGGCTGAATCGATCGCGCGGCGAAGTCCGGCCACGCCTCGGTAACCTGAATGTGACTCGGCCCATGCTTGCATCTGTTGAACGGTGACCAGCCCGCGGTGCATCGCCCCGTCGAGAGTCGTGACAGCCTCAACCATCGATTGACCGCGGGCGAGGTCAGCGACAGTGCGCACGGCCGAGGTCACGCGAAAACCGCGTCGCATCGAGACCTCGGCCGGCCGCAGATCGCAGCGTCTAACGCATAGTCCGGCGAGACGCGAGATGTGAGCGGTCTTAGGGATGGTGATCTCGATCTGAGCACATAGCGTGGTGTCGAAGCCATGGAGCCAAGCGGCGGTCGATCCAGAGAACACGGCTGTCTCTGGCAGCCTCTGCATCGCAGCCATGAGCTGCACAATCGGTCTGTCAGCGATTTCGCGCCATGCATAGAGACCGACGCCAAGACGCCGCCAGGTCGATCCGCGGAGCTGTTCCGATGACAGACCGTGGCGTCGTGCAACCTCGCGATCGAAGGGTCTGGATGTCAGCTCTACAGGAACAAAGGCGGCCCGACCCATGCAAGTCAGCGTGACTTGCGACTAAGCCGCTGGCAACCCTGCCTGTTAACGCGAGTGTGGCGTCAACGTGGTTTGGACGGGCGTCGAAACAACGCTGGCAACACACTCGTCGAAGCTGGATTGGAGATGGAGCGCCACCGGCGAGCCTGCGAGCCGGACGTTCAAACCAGACGGTGCCCGTCGCCCGCGACAGCGAGCGAAGCGAGCTGGAGCGGGAGACGGGCTTCGAACCCGCTACCTCGACCTTGGCAAGGTCGCGCTCTACCAAGTGAGCTACTCCCGCTCGGCCAGAGGATCGATTTTACCCGCCACGCCAAACTCCGCCAATCAGCTTCCGCCCCGCGTTCGGCACGGCGTCAGTGGGCGGCCCCAGCGCT
>DATLKH010000052.1:0-5865 GCA_035538475.1 Candidatus Dormiibacterota bacterium
CAGCAGACGGGCAACGCCGGCCGCTGCCCAGTGATTCGGAAACTTGGTCGCGGCCAGTGGATCGACACCGGGGGTCGGATCCACCGGCACCCATCCATGACCGGGAAACCACACTTCGATCCACGCATGCGCGTCGTGTTCGCGCACCACCGCCTGGTTCAGCACCGGGTCGTAATCGCCCGTGGCGTACCCGGTGGCCAGCCGCGTCGGTATGCCCACCGCTCGCAGCATCAGCGCGGCGGCCGTGGCGAACTGCTCGCAGTAGCCGGCCTTGGCGTCAAACAAAAACCAGTCGACCGGATCGCGTCCGCTCGGAACTGGCGGCAGGTCGAGCGTGTATCGATACTTTTTCTGGAGGTAGCCGGTTACCGCCATCACCACGTCGTATTCGTTCGTCGCGTTGTTGGTGACATCGGACGCGAGGTTGATCGTGTCGAGCGACAGCTGATCGACGTCCAGGTAGGCCGGGTTGTTCTCGGGTGCCAATTGCGGGTACTCGCCGGCGCGCAAGACCTCAGGCGACAGGTTGGGCAGATACGAAACGACCGAATAGGTTTGTCCGGGTCGCAGAAGATCTGGCGTGTAAAAGGTTCCGTACGCGTCTTCCCGCAGCGAAGACACCGGTGCGTACAGGCTTTCCAGCGGATAGGCCGCATTGATCACACCCGGCAACGGCCGGACGACACGAAACGTCTGCACGAAAGTGCCCAGGTTGTCCCTGGGTGCGCGTGGCAACAGGCGCGGCGGCACATAGGCCTCCGTTTCGAAGTAGCCGCGGTTGGACGCTCTCCACACCCCATCTCGGTACGTGTCGAAGACCACGCCGCGCCAGTAGGCGGGTGCACCTGTGCGCACATACATGACGGGTGCATTTCCCAATCGCCCGCGGAAGTGCAGGTCCACGCTGCTCGTCGCCCCTGCCTGACCTCCCGTCACCTGTACCAAAGGCAGCGCCGGATTTTCGAGACCGCCTTTGAAGCTCGTGAAGCTGGGTAGCGAAACGATGACTGGCGAGATCCCTCCGGTGTCGGATTGAGGAACGACGGCCATGAGCAACACGCCGAGTGCCAGCGCGCTGAGCATGCCGGCTGCGATCGCGCGCGGCGGTCCGTCCATGCGCGCGTTGATGCGACGGAGATGAGACGCCATCCAGAAACCGACGAGACATACGAACCACAGTCCCAGCAGGATTCCGAATGAGTAATCCCACGCGTAGACCGCGGCAAGGTAGAGGATCGCAAGGCTGATCCACAGGCTCGAATAGCAGTTGCGTCGCGTCTTGAGGTCGAAGCTCGTGATCGCCACGAGCAGGATCGCGAAGTTGGCCTGCGGCATCGAACCGCCGAAGATCGCGAAGGCCGAATCGACGAGTACGTAGAAGAGCGCCCCGAAGATGAGGCTTGCGAGCAAGACCTGTCGCCAGAACGCGCGGCGCTGCGCGCGCTCGCGATAGCTCACCCAGTGGCCGGCCGCGGTGATCGCCAGGGCGACGGCCGGCACGACGTAGTCCTGCGCGTAAAGCGCGATCGAAAGGACCGCAACCGCGAAACCGGAGAACACGAAAGCGCGAGCTTCGAGCGAGTCCTCGACCGGCGATCTGGGCAGCCGGATTTTCAGAGCGGCCACTGGGTCCCCACCCGCTCCAACGGAATGTCGAGATCGATCTGCGCCTCCCCGACGACCCAGGCCCGCGTCGCCGGGACGTCGATCTGACGTGACGTGACGAGCACGACCTCCTGTCCTCTAGCAAAGAGATTGTCCGAGGGACCTGAGGGACCATTCGGATATCTGGCCAGCCACTCGAGCAACCCCCACAGGTCTCGTGGTGAGTCCGAGGGTTCGAGCCCAGGCGCGACCAAAGACACCCGTCCGCCTTCGCGAAGGCAATCCCACGCCTCGCTGGCGGCGATGCGCGCGATTTGATCCGCGACCTCGGTCGTCGGTGGCTCCGGATCGAGAACGATCGTCAGCGTCTGCAGACCGGGCGGCTCGTACTCGCGAACCACCAGCTCGCCGTGTCGCGCGCTCGAGCGCCAGTGGATTCGCCTCAGCGAATCGCCGCTCCGGTATTCGCGCACTCCAAAGAGCTCGGTGCCGGTGCCGGCTCGCGGAGCCGCCAAGCTGGCTTCGAGCTCTCGCACGTCGCGGCGCTCGCGCAGCGACGCGAACCGCGGCATGACGAGGGCGACTTCGACATCGGGACAGCGCCGGCGCACGCGCAAGAAACCGGCAAAGTCGCCGCTCACGATCTCCCATGAGGCTGCGCTCAGCGGGCCGCGGCGCAGCGCTGGAATCTCCACCATGCTTCGCCATCCTCCGCGCGGCACGATTCCGGTGCTGAAGGTGATGTCCAGCGCACCTACCGTCCCGGTGACGGTGGCCGGACCTCGCGCCGGTCCGGTCGTGTTCAGGCCGACTGCCAGATCGAGCGCATCGCCTTCGAAAATCGCGGCGGGCAGGGGCGCCGTCCGCAGCAGCTGCTCCGGAAGGTCTTCGAGCGGCGAGCCGGAAGCCGCGCGCACACCGCTCGCATTCAGGACCAGCCGCAGCCCAATCGAGTTCCAAGCCGCGTATACACCGGCCACGACCAGAAGGCTGATCGTCCACGCGGACAGCAGGAGCAGCCACGGAATCCCAGATGTCGCGGCATACGTCTGCAGCACGATGGCGAGCAGAAATGCGCCGGCGGCGCGAGCGGTTGGTCTCAGCTCAGGACTCTCAGTGCTGCCGGAGCGGCGGGAGCGGCAGCGACTTGATCACCTCATCGAGCGTCTCGGGCGCTTTTGCGCGACCGCGCATGGCCACCTGTGTCCGAGGACCGCGGCGGCCAGCAGTTTGATGTCATCCGGCAAGACGAAATCGCGACCCTCGAAAAGCGCCCACGCCTGCGCCGCGCGCTGCAGATACACGCCCGCGCGCATGCTCGCCGGCAGCAGCACGTCCTGTCTTGCGCGAATCGCATCGAGCAGCGAAACGATGTAGGTGCGAATCGCGGGCGCGACCACGACGCGGAGGCACGCGTCTTGCAGCTCGAGCACGTCCCGGGTGCCGACGACAGGCTTCAGATCCGCGAGAGGATCACCGTGCTCCCGGCGCGCCAGCACTTCCATCGCTTCCGCGTCGGTTGGCGGCCCCATCTCCGCCGCGAGGATGAAGCGATCGAGCTGCGATTCAGGCAGTGGATAGGTGCCGTGGAATTCGGCGGGGTTCTGAGTCGCGACGACGAAGAACGGTCGCTCCAGGGTGCGCGTCGTCCCTTCGACAGTGACCTGGCCCTCGCCCATGGCCTCGAGCAGCGCGGCCTGCGTGCGGGGCGTCGCGCGGTTCACTTCATCGGCGAGCACGACGTTGGCGAAGATCGGGCCAGGGATGAACTCGAACGTCAGCTCTCTCTGGTTGAACACGCTCGAGCCGGTGATATCGGAAGGCAGGAGATCCGGCGTGCACTGGATCCGCCGAAACGTGCCGCCGACCGACATGGCAAGCGCCCGGGCGAGCATCGTTTTGCCGGTTCCGGGAAGGTCTTGGAGGAGGACATGGCCGCCCGCCACCAGTCCGGCGAGCGCGAGCCTGACGACGCGCTCTTTGCCCACGATCACGCGATGGACGTTCTGCTCGATGCGGTCGAGGAGCTGACCGGCCCGCTGCGGGGCGAGGGAGGGTTCCTGCACGGGCCTCCAGTCTAGTCACGGGGTCACGCGGCTCAGCCCGGTAACTACATCCTCCCCCGTGCCGTTCAACCTGACATGAGGACGGCGTTGGTGATGGTTGTCGTCGCGCTCGCCGCGTGTACCGGCGGCTCCGGCGCTCCTGCGGCACTGGTCAGTCCAACCGCGACTGCATCATCCAGCCCATCGCCTGTTGTCACCGGCGGCACAGGTGGATGGAGCATCAACTGCCGGCTTCCAGTGACCTGGAGCGTCCAGGATGGGCAGACAATCACATCAAAAGCGGGTTTTTTGAGCTTTCCGGACCGCAGCCTTGCTGAAGATCCCACCGCACCGGCTCACAGCAGCTTTTATGACCGCGCTTTCTCGAAGTGGCTTCCGACGTGGAGGGTTGCGGTCTCGCCGGACGGAAAGCGATATGCCTACACCGAGGGCAACGCGTACCAGGGCACGAACGGAAAGGTGCACGTGGTCGACGTCGCCACGGGCGCAGACCGCGTGATCTACAGCGGCAACGCCGTGTACAGCGTGGTCGACTTCAACGCAGACGGCATTTACCTGACGTTTGCAGCGCCCGAAGGCGCTCCGCGGGGACTGTTTCTGGAGAGCCCGTCCGGAGGAACTCCCCGAACGATCGTGGATACCACGATGGTTGCGCCCGCCGTCGGAGGCGGCGCCGCGTGGGGGCTGGATTTCAACGCGGCCGATCCGAGCCCAGCGCCCGGCGGACTCGAGGGACCTAGGAATGAGGTTTTGCGATACGACCTCCGCAACGGCGCCGCAACCTCATGGTTTTATCGCCCCGGCGCGGATGTCGGCGTCATCGGGTTCGATTCCGCGGGCGATCCGTTTGTATCGGCGGCTATCACCGATCCCAACGGCCAGTCCACATTCGAGCTGTGGCTCGTCAAGTCACCGACTTCGGCCATGAAGCTGCCGGCAGACCCGGCCGCTTGGCTTCGCTTAGCGGCTGTGGACGGCTACGGAGTCTGGTTCGACGGCGGCTCGTACGGACCGCTGGGCCAGGTCTGGCTGTATCAGCAAGGCCAGTTGGCCATGGTCGCCCATCTTCCTCTCAACTCGCTCGCCGTCGCCGGAGGCTGTATCCCCTACTAGCCGTTGGTCAGCCCTGGCCGACCATGCGCGAGATGACCTCCGCCAGGTTCGGCCCACCCTTGCCGAAGGGCACCGAATGGACGCGGTGGGCAAACACCATCTCCGCCACCTCGCCCACCTGCTTGACCCCCACTTCCTGTTCGCTGTCGTAAGCCGCCTTGGCCTGCGCGGCACGTGCGCAGACCAGGTCTGATCGGTGACCGTCGACCTCGAGCGCGATCGAGATCTGCGCGATCAGGCGCAGGATCTCGCGCGGCAGCGTGACTTCGGGGAACGTCGCGATGGCTTCGGATATCCGCGACTTGACCGCCTGCTCGGATTCGGCGTGCTGCTGGAAGAAAAGATTCGGATCTTCCTCCCACACCGCCCGCTTCTCGACGATCTGCACGCGCTGATCCAGGTCGCGAATGCCCTCGACGTCGACGCAAAGGCCGAATCGATCGAGCAGCTGCGGCCGGAGCTCGCCTTCTTCGGGGTTCATGGTGCCGACGAGGATGAACCGCGAAGGGTGCGACACCGAAACGCCTTCGCGCTCCACGGTGTTGATGCCCATCGCGGCCGCGTCCAGCAGCACGTCGACGATGTGGTCGTCGAGCAGGTTGACCTCGTCGACGTAGAGGATGTTGCGGTTCGCCTCGGCGAGCACGCCGGGCTCGAAACGTCGTGATCCCTCTTTCAGCGCCGCTTCCAGGTCGATCGTCCCCACCACGCGGTCTTCCGATGCGTTGATCGGCAGCTCGACCACGCGCATGCGCCGCGTCGTCGCGGGCAGCCGGCCCGAGCGAGCGCGCTCGCGGCAGTCGAGACACCAGTCCTCGGGATCGTCCGGATGACAGCCGAAATGACAGCCCTCGACCACCTTTTGATCGGGCAGCAGGCGGGCCAGCGCGCGCACCGCGGTCGACTTGCCCGTCCCCTTCTCGCCCCGAATCAGCACTCCACCGATCGTGGGGTTGATCGCGTTCAGGACCAGGGCGAGCTTCATCTGGTCCTGCCCGACGATCGCCGTGAACGGATAGGAATACCGGTCGATTGCCATGCCTGCGGCTAGATGTTACCGACGCAAGATGTACGCCTCAGC
>DATLKH010000053.1:0-4102 GCA_035538475.1 Candidatus Dormiibacterota bacterium
CCTTTCGCGATCGAACTCACGCAAGCGGAGCTCGATCGACTGTTCTTGCTGATGTGCTTGTGCCAGCGACTCTTCCGCGCTCTTGACGTCTGGATTCGTCGTCAGCAGAATTTCGATCCGATCGATCTCATCCCGCAGCTCACGCTCTCTTTCGACCAATCGCTGATATGAGAGCAGGAGCTGCGCAGGCTTCATTCCAGAACGACCAGGACCTGGCCCTCCTTGACCACTTCCCCCTCTTTGACGCGCACTTCCTTGACCGTGCCCGCCCGTGGCGCGGTGACGGGAATTTCCATCTTCATGGACTCGAGGATCAGCAATTCATCTTCCTCGGCGACCTGGGCGCCGGGTTCGGTCTTGATCTTCCATACGTTGCCGACGAGCTCGGCTCTGACTTCAGTCATTGGGCTTCAATGTGAGAATTTTGCGGGCTTCCTCGACTGTCGCGACCGGACGGCCGAGATTCCGGGCAAGGCGGACCGCCTTCTCGACCAGCTCACCGTTGCTTTTCGCCATCTGATCCGCCTCGATGTAAAAGTTGTCCTCTAGACCGACCCGCACATTCCCTCCCATCGTGATGGCCGCTGCAGCCAGCGACCACTGCTCGAGCCCGATGCCGATCACCTGCCAGTGCGAATTCTCGGGCAACGAGTCGACCTGGTTCACCAGGTGACGCGTGCTACCCGGGATTCCACCCAGCACACCCATGATCAGGCTGAACTGAAACGGCGGCCGCAAGACGCCCATATCGATCAGAGGCGCCGAGTTGGCGATGTGTCCCGTGTCAAAGCATTCGAGCTCCGGACGCACGCCTGCTTCGTTCATCGCCTCGAGAAAGTACTGGATGTCCTTGAACGGATTCGAGAACACGTGGTCGTGATAGAAGGCCTTCTTCTTTTTGGAGTAGATCGCGTAGTTCATCGAGCCCATGTTCAAAGCCCCGATGTCCGGTCGAAGCTCGCGAATATGCGCGATCCGCTTCTCGACCGGGACCCCGATCGCCCCGGTCGAGAAGTTGATGATCACGTCGGTCCGAGCCCGGACCTCGCGCATGATCTCCGCGAACACCTCGACCGACCACACGGGTCCGCCATCCGGGGTGCGAGCGTGGATGTGGACGATCGCCGCGCCGGCGTCGGCGGCTCGTCTGGCTTCTTCACCGATTTCTTCTGGCGTGTACGGGATGTACGGACACTGCTCGCGTGTGGCCAGGACTCCAGTCAGCGCAGCGGTGACGATGACAGGAGACTTCATTTCATAGGGGCCCCTACGAAATCTCGGCGCAGCCTCCGATTTCGTGGGGATCTCACACTGGCATGTTGCCGTGCTTACGCCAAGGCCGGTCGACCTTTTTGTCGCGGGCCTGCTCGATGCCGCGCACGATGACCCGCCTTGTTTCGGCTGGATCGATGACGTCGTCGATCATGGCCCATCCGGCGGCCACATACGGACTGATCTGCGCGCGAATCGTGTCCATCAGCTGAGCCCGCGTCGCCTCTGGGTTGTCTGAGGACTCGATTTGCTTGTTGAAGATGATGTTGACCGCACCTTCTGGTCCCATCACCGAGATCTCAGCGAACGGCCAGGCCACGATCGTGTCAGGACCGTATCCCTTGCCGCACATCACGTAGTAACCCGCGCCGTAAGCCTTGCGCATGATCACGGTGATCTTGGGCACCGTCGCCTCTGACGTCGCGTACAGCATCTTGGCGCCGTGCCTGATGATGCCTTCCTTCTCGACCTGCGATCCCACCATGAATCCCGGCACGTCCATCAAGTAGACGAGCGGGACGTTGAACGCATCGCACATACGGATGAACCGGGCCGCCTTGTCTGCGGCATCTGAGTCGAGCACGCCGCCTTTTTGCATCGGTTGATTCGCCACCACACCGACCGCATGTCCGCCGGCACGAGCCAGCCCGATCACGATGTTCCTGGCCCACGCCGGTTTGATCTCGAACCAAGAATCGCGATCGAACACCGCTTTGATCACCTTCCGGACGTCATATGCGGATCGCGGATTCACCGGCACAATGCTTTCCAGGCCTTCGACCATCCGATCAGCAGGGTCATCCGAAGCCGCAAACGGCGGTTGCTCGGTGTTGCTCGAGGGCAGATAAGAGAGGAAGCGGCGCACGACATCGATGCACTCGCGATCGCCGGCGACCTCGTTGTCGCCGACACCCGACTCGTAACAATGAATCTGCGAACCGCCCATGTCATGGTCGGTGACGTCCTCACCGGTCGCGGCCTTGACCAGCCGCGCCCCGCCCAGCGCCATCGACGAAGTGTCCTTGACCATCGGAACGAAATCCGCGAGTCCCGGAATGTATGCCGTACCGGCGGCACAGGGTCCGAGCATCGCCGCCACCTGCGGGATGACACCTGACATCACGACCTGATCTGCGAAAAGAAAGCCGGTGCCGGCAAAGGTCGAGCCGGCCGCCTCCTGGATGCGGGCACCGGCGGAATCCAGGAGCCATACGATCGGCTTGCGGTAGCGAAGAGCCAGCTCGCGGACGCGCGCCGCTTTGAACTGTTCGCCCACCATGCCCATCGATCCGGCCATCACCGTGAAGTCGTAGGCGACGAGCCAGACCTGGCGCCCGTCGATGTTTCCGTGACCGGTGACCACACCGTCTGCCGGCGCTTCGCCAGAGCCGTCTCTCGCGTTCGCGAGGAGGCCAAACTCGACAAAGCTCCCAGCGTCGAAGAGCAGGTCGATCCGCTCACGCACGGTGAGCTTGCCGCGCTCATGTTGCTTGGCGATTCGCTCCTCGCCGCCCATCGCAAGATTCTTCCTGCGCTTGCCGTGGAGCTCATCAACCCGCGAGCGGTAGTCGTCCACCCTCGGAGAATTCTATGAGCGGACGATCAGGTCTTCGCGGTCTCGCCAGCGATCCAGGAACCGGTACATGTTCCGCTTCGACAGCCGTTCGCGCTCCTCGGGCTCGGTCGATTCCCACAGCCGGTGCTCGTGCTTCTCCACCGGAAGGTTTGGGATCACGACCGCACCGCCGCCTCGGTCGCGCAAACGAAAGCTGAATTCGACGTCCGCAATGCGGTAGAAGCGAAACTTCGGGTCGAAGCCGCCAACGGCCTGTGCATCCGCGCGTCGAAACGCCATGCAGTAGCCCTCGATCGCATCGACCTGTGGACCTGTGCTCGGTTCGAACTCCTTCACCGTGCCTTTGGCGCGAAGGCCGAATGGCCCGGTCACCGCAACCGCCGGGTCAGAGAGCGCCTCGAGCAATGGGCTGACCGCATCACCTTTCAACTCGACCCCGGGATCGAACAGCACGATGACCTCGCCGGCGGCTGCATCGATCCCGGCATTGACCGCGGCGCTGAACCCGAGCGGAGGATCCAGCGTGATGACGCGCAGACGCTCGGCTGCACGGTCCTTCAGAGCACCGACACGTGGGTCGCCTGAGTTGTCGATGATCAGGGCCTCGAAGTCGGCTTTGCAGTGCGTGAAGATGGACAGCAACCAGCGTTCGGCATCGGCGCGCCAGCCGTGCACGACTGTGAGCAACGTGACCGCTCGCGGGATGGGCGCGGGTTCGGTCGAGCGTGGTGCTGAGATCGCTTGCAGCTCGCTGCCCGCCGCACTGTCGACCACGTCCCACCCACCCTCGCGCAGCCGTTCGCGAATCGCATCGGCTTCGGAAAAGTTGCGCTCGCGCCGCAGCTCGACGCGGCGCTCCAGAAGCCGTCGAGCTTCCTCTTTGTCCGTGCGCTACTTCTTCTTGGCTTTGACCGCAGCGGTCAGGGCGGGCACGATCTTCAGCGCGTCTCCGGTGACTCCGAGATCCGCCATCTTCATGATCGGCGCCTCGGCGTCCTTGTTGATCGCGATGATCACCTTCGAGGTCTTCATGCCAACTGTGTGCTGCATCGCGCCGGAGATGCCGATGGCGATGTAAACGTCGGGCCGGACCGACTTTCCGGTCTGACCTACCTGCATCGAATAAGGCACCCATCCGGCGTCGACGACCGCGCGGCTGGCGCCTACAGCGCCGCCGAGTGCGTTGGCCAGCTCTTCGAGCATTGGAAAGTTCTGCGGTCCCCCAAGACCGCGTCCGCCGCTGATCACCACCTT
>DATLKH010000054.1:0-11866 GCA_035538475.1 Candidatus Dormiibacterota bacterium
GAGAAGATCGGCACCGGCCTCGTATACGTCGACGGCATCGGAGTTGGCGACGTCGAGCAGGTCGTGCTGCGTGACAGGCGACATCTCGCTGAGGATGGAATTCTCGTGGTCACGCTGACGCTCGACCGCGACACGGGAACGGTTCTTTCGGGACCGGAGCTCGTTTCACGCGGAGTGATCGAGCCCGAGCTCTCGGCGAGGTTGATGGCCGACGCGCGCCAGTCGGTGCTCGACAGCATTCGGGCACATGCCGATTCACATCCCGAGCTGAGCATCCTGCAGGAGGCGATCCACGACGCAGTCTCGAAGACGGTCTACAAGCAAACCCGCCGGCGTCCTATGGTGATCCCGGTCATCACCGAAATATGAAGCTCCCGCCGCCAGCACTGCTTGCACCGAGCTTGTGCCCGCGCTGCGACCAGCCGGCGATGGCGCTAGATCACTCGGACGAGGGCCGCTGCGGCCACTGCGGGCTGCAGCTGCATCAGTGCGCCAACTGCCGGGGCATCGCCGGGCCGTTCGATCGCTACTGCGGTTTCTGCGGTCACGAGATGGTGATGGGGGAGAAGCGGCCGCTGTGGTGGCGGCTCTGGTTCCTGGCTGCGCTGCTGCCGGTCGCACTGGGGCTGGCGTACGGAATCGCGCAAGCGCAGGTGCGTCACTAGTAAGGAATTTCGGTTAGTCGCGACTATCCGAGTCGGGAGCAGGTGGATCGGGGTCGGCCGACCCCGATCCTTTTCTACTACTGCTGATTACTTTCCGAAGCAGAGCGGTGACGGAGATCCCTGCACGTTTGACATGAACGTACCCTGGTTCACCGCCGCGAAGACGCTTGCGGGCAATGCAACAGGGCTTTGATTCTGGAATGTCAAAGTTCCGTCCGCACTGCCATTCGCCACGTTGAGTGTGTTCTGGTTCTCCGATCTCAGGCCGTCGCACGACATGCGGCTCTGGTCCGAGGTCGACTGAGTCACGCCGTTTCCAGTCCAGCTCAGGCTTAGCGTCATCGGTAGCGGGATCCCAGGAATGGGAGGCGGCCCGCCCTTGCCGCCGCCGGCCAGCACGCTGGCGAGAGGGGTTGGGAACCCGGGACATCGATTAGGGACGTCGACCTTCGTTGTCAAGGTGGCCGACTGAACTCCATTGGCGAGAACGAAGTCCTGATCCGGAATCACAAAGCAGTCCTGACCGACGAAGGTCGGGGCTTTGATTGTCACCTGCAAGATGGTGGCGTGTTGCGTGATTGGTTCTTGAGGATTGCCTTCGGTCGGCCTGAATACGAATGTATTTCGGTCTACGCTTGCCTGGACGACGTAGGCGGTGTTGGTGACCCAAAAACCGCTCGCGCTTGCAAAGTCACCGTCGAAGTGACCCGGTCCCAAAAAACCTGCAGCCGTCGCTGCGACCGCCGTCGCGAGCGCGATCAAAACCGAACCAACACCCGTGATGACGACGCGATGTATCGCTTTCATGACTACCTCCCCATTGGTTGCTGTTGCTGTTTGTTGGTCTTGAGCGGCCCGCTTTGCACGTCCTAACGCAATGAGGAGGAGAAGAAGTTACGTGTCGACGCCTAACGGTTGAGGCGCCTGCCGCACTCCACGCAAAAGCTGTGCCGGCCGAGGTTGTGATGACCGCACGATGGGCAGACCAGCCGCCGCGGCGGATCAGCCTGCAGCCAGCGCTCGTTTTCGCGCCGGTACCAGATGCCGTCCTCCGGACCGAGCATCCACCGACGGCCCTCACTGTCCAGCACCGCCAGGTCGCGAACGGCCACGCGGAAGGCGCGCGGCTGCAAATTTCCGCTCTTCCGTTCATCGACGAGAAAGCGGTAGCGGATTTCGGCTTGAGCGAAGGGATCTACAGCCACGGTCTAGGAGTATGAGGGAGAGCCAAATAAACACGGTAGAATCCAGGCGGCTCTAGGGCCTCCAGCATGCGTCGCACCACAACCCGAAGCTCATCTCGATCTGGCGCTCGCCGCGCTTCGAAGCCTCGCTCCAAGCGCAGCAAGCGACCTGCGCGGCCGCGGCTGTCGACCCGCCAGGTTCGCGAGATTCTCGGCGTCCTGCTCATGCTCGGCGCCCTCCTTGGGTTGCTGGCGATCCTCAGCAACGCCGGCTCGATTCTCAGTGGAATCCGCAATGGAATGTTCTGGGCCTTCGGAGACTCGTGGTTCGTGCCGGTGGCGGCCGCCGTCGGCTTGAGCGGATGGCTGTTGTGGCCTCAAGCACCCCGCCCGAGAACGGTCGACATCGTGTCAGGCGTCATCGCCGTGCTCTGCCTTGTCGGTCTGTTCGGCATCGCAGTCAAGGCGGGCGGCGCTACCGGCAGCGTCATCGACAGGGCGCTGGTGGGCCTGTTCACGACCGTTGGCGCGTGGGCGCTGTTGATCGCCGGGCTGGTGATTGGCTTGATCGTCACCATCCACTTCAGTCCCGGAGCCCTCCTGGTCACCGCGGTTGGCGCGATCCGGGCCGGTAATGCGGAGCGCAAACGAATCCGGGAGCTGCTCGGAGGAGAGCCGCAGGCGCCGGCGAAACCAGCCAAGGCGCCGCCGCCTAGCGACGCTCTGACCCGATCGGCCGCGAGCTTTGCCACACAGCCGCCCCAACCTGATCAGCCTCGACCGTGGGAGATCGACGAGCCCGAGGTGCCGCTCGAGCGGACACCTGTCCTGGCCGGCCACAACGGCAAGGAACCGGTAGCGCTCGAGCCGGATGAAACCGAGAAGCCGGTGCTTCGCGTGGTCGCGGAGCCTGAAGACGACCTGCCTGAAATCGAATGGAAGCTGCCCGCGATCGCGATGCTGGACAGCGTCACCGCCCGGCGAGAGCGGATGGCGGACGAGATCAAGCGCAACGTCAAGGTCATAGAAACCACGCTCGAAACCTTCGGTGTGGAGTGCAAGGTCGTCGGTGTCAATCCCGGTCCCGCCGTGACCCAGTACGAGGTGCAGCCTGGAGCGGGAGTTCAGGTCAAGCGCATCACGGCGCTGCAAAACGATCTTTCGCTCGCGCTGGCCGCGGCGCCGCTGCGGATCGAAGCCCCGATTCCAGGCAAGTCGGCGGTCGGCATCGAAGTCCCGAACAAGTCGGCGAGCCTGGTCACGATCCGTGAAGTCTTGGAGACCGCGGCATTTCGAGAGGGCAGCAACAAGCTGGCCCTTGGTCTCGGCAACGACGTCTCGGGGCAGTCCATCGTCGGCGACCTCACGAAAATGCCGCATCTGTTGATCGCCGGCGCGACTGGTCAAGGCAAGAGCGTGTGCATCAACGCGCTGATCACGAGCTTGCTGTTTCAAGTCACGCCCGACCACCTCCGTCTGCTGCTGATCGACCCCAAACGAGTTGAGCTCACCGGCTACAACGGCCTGCCCCATCTGGCGCTGCCGGTGTTGGTGGAGTCGCATCAAGCCGCGGCCGCGCTGCGTTGGGCGGTGGCGGAGATGGACCGCCGCTACAAGCTCTTCTCGGCCGAGGGCGTGCGCAACGTCCAGGGCTACAACGACAAGGCGGCGCAGAAGTTGGCCCGGCCGCTGCCTTACGTCGTGATCGTCATCGACGAGCTCGCCGACTTGATGATGGTCGCGGCGGGCGAGATCGAAGAGCTGATCTGCCGCATCGCGCAGCTGGCGCGCGCGGTGGGCATACACCTGATCATCGCGACGCAGCGCCCCTCGACCGACATCATCACCGGACTGATCAAGGCCAACATTCCGTCGCGCATCGCGTTCGCGGTCGGATCCCAGGTCGACAGCCGCGTGATCCTGGACACGGGCGGCGCTGAGAAGCTGCTCGGGCGCGGCGACATGCTGTACCAGCCGGTCGACGCCGGAAAGCCGACCCGCATCCAGGGCGCGTTCGTGAGCGATCCCGAGGTGGAGTCGGTCGTCAATTTCTGGAAGACACAGGGCGGACCGCGCTACATGGAGGAAATCCTGGAAGAGGGCGCCAGTTCGGAATGGACTGGTGGCGAACGGCGCGAGGAGCGCAAGCTCGATCCCTTGTTTGCCCGGTCGGCGCGCGCGGTTGCGGCCGAAGGCGCGGCGTCGGTGTCGCTGGTGCAGCGCAAATTCAACGTCGGGTACTCGAGGGCCGGCCGCATCGTCGATCAGCTGGCCGAGCACCGCGTGATCGGCGGATATCAAGGCTCCAAGTCACGCGAAGTCTTGATGAACTTGCCGGACGTCGACGAGCTCCTGGAGCGACTGGGTCTGGAATGATCGGTGGAGTCAACCGATGACTTCGCCGAGATGAACGTCCCCAATGTCCTGACCGTCAGCCGGATCGCCGCCATTCCCGTTCTGATGGCATTGCTGCTGATGCGTTTCCCGGGGCACGACCAGGCGGCGGCCGCCCTTTTCATCGGCTTCTCCTTCACCGACACGCTCGACGGGCAGATCGCGCGCCGCCGCGGAACCGTCAGCGATTTCGGGAAGTTCGCGGACACGCTGGCCGACAAGATCTTCGTCCTGTCGGTCTTGCTCGTCCTGGTGCAAGAAGAGCTCGTCGCCGCGTGGGTGGTCGCCGTGATCTTTTCGCGAGAGCTCGTGATCATGCTCCTGCGCTGGGTGGCGGCGAGCCAGGGTCGCATCATCGCGGCGGCACCGCTCGGCAAGACGAAAACCGTCATGCAGATGAGCGCGGTCACGCTCTTGATCCTGCAGCGACCCTATCCGGCGCTCATCGGCGTGGCTGACCTCGCGATCAGCGTCGCCCTGGTCTTCACCGTCGTCAGCGGATTCGACTACCTGTGGCGATTCCGATATCTCATCGGCCCCTTCGACACATCGCGTGCGCGTGTCGCGAGCGGAGGCGCTCCGGAGCCGGATCTGGCGAGAGACCTGGGTGAAGCGCTGGTCGCGGGCAACCTGACGGTCGCGGTTGCCGAGTCATGCACTGGAGGAATGGTGGGTGCAGCGATCACCAATCAAGCCGGCAGTTCCAGCTATTTCCTCGGTGGGGTGATTGCATACTCGGACGAGGTCAAGCGCTCGGAGCTCGGTGTGTCCGCCGGCCTTTTGAATTCTGCAGGCGCCGTGAGCCGAGAGGTGGCGGAGGCGATGGCGGACGGCGCGCGCAGGAGATTAGGGGCAAAGCTGGCCGTTTCCGTCACGGGTATCGCGGGACCGGGCGGGGGTGACGCCCGCAAGCCGGTCGGGCTCACGTTCATCGCGGTCGCTTCAGAACGCGGCCTGTCGTCGCGCGAGTTTCGCTTCAGCGGCGATCGCGCGGGCAACCGCCGGCAGGCCGCGACTGAAGCTTTGCGGATGGTGATGGAAGAGGCGAAAGCGCTCATCAGCTCGGGGGTAAAGGGCGCTTGACGCTCGAACACCTGTTCGGTACACTTCCGAAACCGGCCTGTAAAGCACGTTGATTCCTACCCGACGACGTAGAACACTCGCCGCAACGACCTAGGAGGACAATCGAAAAATTGGAAAGAGACAAAGCCCTCGATTCAGCGATTTCACAGATCACCAAGAGCCAGGGCAAAGGCGCGATCATGCGGCTGGGAGAGCACGTTGCACAGCGCGGCGAGGTGACCGTGATCTCGACTGGCGCACTGCCACTCGATCTGGCCCTGGGAGTTGGTGGGATCCCGCGTGGACGCGTGTCCGAGCTTTACGGTCCCGAGTCGGCGGGCAAGACCACCTTGGCCCTGCACGTGATCGCCGAAGCTCAAAAGGCGGGCGGCGTGGCGGCTTTCGTCGACGCCGAGCATGCTCTGGATCCGATCTATGCAGCGCGCATCGGAGTCAAGATCGACGACCTGCTGATCAGCCAGCCCGACACGGGTGAGCAAGCGCTGGAGATCGTAGAAGTGTTGGTGCGCTCCAACGCCGTCGATGTGATCGTCATCGACTCGGTGGCGGCCCTCGTGCCCAAGGCCGAGATCGAAGGCGAGATGGGCGAAGCGCACGTCGGCCTGCAGGCGCGACTGATGTCCCAGGCGATGCGCAAGCTGACCGCTGCGATCGCGAAGTCGAACTGCTCGGTCATCTTCCTGAACCAGCTGCGCGAGAAGGTCGGGATCATGTTCGGCAACCCGGAGACGCAACCGGGCGGCCGGGCGCTCAAGTTCTACGCCTCTGTGCGCCTCGACATCCGGAAAGTCGAGGTGATCAAGAACGGCCTCGACTCCGTTGGCGCGCGGGTGAAGGTCAAGGTCGTCAAGAACAAGGTCGCACCACCTTTTCGGTCAGCCGAATTCGACATCCTCTTCAACGAGGGCATTTCGCGTGAAGGCTCGCTGATCGACGCGGCCATCGAGTACGGAATCCTCGAGAAGAGCGGAACGTGGATGTCTTATGGCGAGCAGCGTCTCGGCCAGGGCCGGGAGAATGTGCGCAATTACCTGCGCGAGAACCCGAGCCTGTCCGCGGAGATCGAAGCCAAGGTGCGGGAGAAGGCCTCGGCCGGAACGTCCCCGGTCAAGGTTCCCGGAGCCCCGATGAGGTCACCGGCCGGTGCCGCGGAGGAGTTCTAAACCACCGACCGGGAGTGCTTACGACGCTGGGATTAGGCTTCTCGCTCGCCGCGCGCACTCGCGGGCTGAGCTGCGCACCAAGCTGGGCCGGCGCGGTTTCGCCGAGGCGGAGGTCGAAACCGCGGTCGGCAAGCTCGTCGAGCTTGGCTATCTCGACGATCGCTCGTTCGCTTCTGCTCATGTAAGGCGCCGGTCGGCGCTCAAGGGCCCTCTTGCCCTGCGGGCTGAGCTGTCCGCGCGCGGCGTCGAGCGATGGTTCGCTGACGAGGCCCTCGCGCGATTTGACCAGCCGGCGCAGCTCGCTTCAGCTCGGAAGCTGGGGGCCCGCCTCTCCGGCACGAAGCCCTTTGCTGGCTACAGAGAGTTGCTTGAGTCAGTCGGCCCGAAGCTCATCCGGCGTGGTTTCGCGCCCGGGATCGCCCGAGCGGCATGCTGGGACCTGTGGATAACTTCTCGGAGGGACACCTCGGGCCCGTTCCCAGCCTAGGCTTGTCATCCGGGCATCTCGATGCGCTCCTCGTCGGGCGACCCCTGCCTTGGCCTCAGCGGCCTGACCGGCGCCAGGGGCGCCTTCCGCGATCTGCGCCCATCCGTCCGGCCTCGGAGCCTAAAATTTGGGGTCACACGGGCCGATTTTGGGCCCGTAAGTCATAGAGCCAACCCGAGGCGGGACTCGCAGCAGTCCTGCCGTGGATACGCACTTTGACAATCGAATTAACGAGGTGCATGTCACATGCCTGTCAACGTCTTAGTTCCGCTTTTGGTGGTGGCAGTGGCAGTCTCTCTCGCCGGCGGCTTTGGGGTGGCGTACGTGATGCTCCAGCGCCGGCAGACGGATGGCAGTCACGTCCTCGAGGTGAAAGCCCAGCAAACGCTTCTCGACGCGGAAACACAGGCGAAAGAGAAGCTGCTGGAAGCCAAAGAGGAAGCGGTCAAGATCCGCACCGCCGCCGAACAGGAAGCCCGGGAATACCGGATCCAGTCACAGCAGCTCGAGAAGCGCCTTCTACAGAAAGAGGAGAACCTCGACCGCAAGGCCGAGGACCTCAATCGCGGCGAGCGTGAGCTGGCTGCTCAGAAGAAGGCTCTCGACGAGATCAAAGCTCAGCTCGAGGAGAGCTACCGCCAGCAGGAGAAAGAGCTGCAGCGCGTCGCGAACATGACGCGCCAGGAGGCTCAAGGCATCCTGATGGCTCAGGTCGAGCAAGACCTCCGCAACGAGGTCGCGCGCAAAGTCCGGGAGTCAGAGCTGTCAGCTCGAGACGAGAGCGAACGTCGAGCTCGCGAGATCGTCACCGAGTCGATCCAGCGCATCGCCGCCGATCAGACAGCCGAAGTCTCGGTTTCTGTACTTCCTCTTCCGACAGATGAGCTGAAAGGCCGCATCATCGGAAAGGAAGGTCGCAACATTCGGGCCCTCCAGCAAGCCACCGGCATCGACCTCATCGTCGATGACACACCGGAAGCCGTGATCATCAGCGGATTCGATCCAGTGCGCCGTGAGGTCGCAAGGGTCGCGCTGAACAAGCTGATCGTCGACGGCCGCATCCATCCGGCCCGCATCGAAGAGATCGTCGCCAAGTCGCGGCAAGAGGTTTTGCAGAGGGTCAAAGAAGAAGGAGAGGGAGCGGTCCTGGAGCTCGGCCTTCAGGGTCTGCACCCTGAGGTGGTTCGCCATCTCGGAATCCTCCGGTTTCGCACCAGCTACGGACAGCAGGTGTTGAACCACTCCAAAGAGGTCGCGTATCTCGCCGCCATGATGGCCTCGGAGATCGGCGCCGACGTGCGAATCGCCAAGATGTCCGGCTTACTCCACGACATCGGAAAGGCAATCGATCACGAAGTCGAAGGTTCACATGCAGTGATCGGGGCCGACCTGATCCAGAAACATGGAGTTCCGGCTCCCGTGGTCCATGCCGTGCGAGCTCACCACTATGACGAAGAGCCGCACACCATCGAGGCGTTGTTGTTGATCGCGGCGGACGCGATCTCGGCAGCCCGACCCGGTGCACGCCGGGAGTCGCTCGAGGCGTACGTCAAGCGGCTCGAGAAGCTGGAGGAGATTGCAAATTCGTTCCAGGGCGTGCAGCAGTCATACGCGATACAGGCCGGCCGCGAGGTTCGGATCCTCGTCAAGCCGGAGCAGATCGACGACACGGCGGCTCAGCTGATGGCGAGAGACATCGCCAAGCGCATCGAGTCGGAGTTGAGCTTCCCCGGACAGATTCGCGTCACCGTCGTGCGCGAAACGCGGGCCGTGGAATACGCAAAGTGATGAAAAGGGAGTCCCGAAAGGGGTCCCCGCCAAGTCAAGGCGAGCGGCTCGCCGCGCCGACCAGCGGCGCGGGTCGCCGGTCCTGTCGACTTGGTGGGGCCAAAAAGGGGCTCCCTTTTTTATTTCCACGACAATCAGCGGATGCCCGAGGGTGACTTCAAGCTCCTTTTCGTGGCGGACGTGGTGGGACATCCGGGCCGGGATGCGGTCAATGCCCTGCTTCCGGTCCTGAAGAAGGAGCTTCAACCGGACCTCACGGTGGTCAACGGCGAGAACGTGGCTGGAGGATTTGGGCTCACCGCGAAGCTCGTCGCCGAGCTCGAAAAAGCCGGGGCGGACGTGATCACCACCGGCAATCACGTCTTCGCCCAGAAGGAATTCGTCTCAGAGCTGCCGGGTCTGGAGCGCGTCCTGAGGCCGGCCAACCTTCCGCCGGCAGCGCCGGGTCAAGGCTTCTGCGTCGTGGAGGCGGCCGGGCACAGAGTCCTGGTCATGAACCTGATCGGCCGCATCTTCCTCGATCCCGTCGACGATCCATTCCGGGCCGCGGACTCGATCCTGGCCGCGAATCCCGATGTGTCGATCGTGTTCTGCGATATGCATGCCGAGGCCACATCGGAAAAGACGGCGATGGGTTGGTATCTGGCAGGGAGGGCAAGCGCTGTGGTCGGCACCCACACGCACATCCCGACATCCGACGCCCGGATCCTGCCGGGCGGCACGGCCTACGTGACCGACGTCGGCATGGTGGGGCCCAGGGACGGCTGCATCGGCATGGACAAGGATGTGGTGCTGCAGCGTTTTCTGACCGGGGTGCCAGCGCGTTTCGTGGTCGCCGCAGGTCCCGTGACTTTCAATTCGGTACTGGTTACCATAGATGCTTCTACCGGCCGGGCTACAACGATCCAGCGAATCGACCGTGAACATGATTGAAGGGGTTCCAGCAATGTCAGCGGAGCGCGCTCCAGTAGAGGTGCTCAAGGTGTCGGCCACCTCCAAGCCGGTTGCGGTGGCCGGCGCGATCGCGGGCGTGATCCGCAGCAAGGGCCGAGTCGAAGTCCAGGCCATTGGCGCGGGCGCCATCAATCAGGCGGTCAAAGCGATCGCCATCTCGCGCGGATATGTAGCACCGGGTGGTCTAGATCTGGTTTGCATCCCGGCATTCATCGACATCTCGATCGACGGCGAAGAGCGGACCGGCATCAGGCTACTCGTGGAGAGTCGCTGACGGAGCAGCCGAGCGCCAAATATCTCGATAGGGGTCCCCGCGAAATCACGGCGCGCGGCTCCGTCGCCCGCAGAGTGGCCGACATCGCCGGTCCTCAGATTTCGCGGGGATTCGCGCGGTCGTTCCACATCTGGACGATCGGCTGCCAGATGAACCTCGCGGACTCGGAAAGCATCGCGCGCAAGCTGCTGGCTGCGGGCTACGTCGAGGAATCGCTCGATCGGGCTGACATCGCGATCCTCAACACGTGTGTCGTGCGTCAGGCCTCTGAAGATCGCGTCTACTCGAAGCTTTACGAACTGCGCGAATGGAAGACGCCGCTGCGGACGATCGCGGTCACAGGCTGCATAGTGGCCAAGGAAGGCGAGACATTGCGCCGTCGCTTTCCGCAGCTCGATGCCGTCGTGCCCATCGGGGATTACGACGATTTCATCGCCACGCTCGATGCGCGATACGACTATTCGCAGGGCGAGCCGCTGCCCCAAGCCGGCCGCACAGGGGTGAGTCACTACGTACGCGTCATCCAGGGCTGCGATCACAACTGCACGTTCTGCATCGTGCCTCGTGTGCGCGGACGCGAGAAGCACGTGGCCATGCGGGAGATCGTCGATGAGTGCCGGCAGGCGGTGGCCGACGGCGCGCGTGAGATCGTGCTGCTCGGGCAAAACGTGGACGACTATCGCGATCCAGAAGGGAGTGGGGGACTGGCCGCCCTGGTGCGCGAGGTCGAGCGGATCGAAGGTCTGCGCCGCCTGCGATTCCTGACGTCACATCCGCAAGACCTCGAATTCGAGCTGCTCGAAGTCATGGCCGGCAGCGATGTGGTCTGTCGCGAGCTGCAGCTCCCTGTGCAATCCGGCGACGACACGATCCTGAAACGCATGGCGAGGGGGTATCAGACTCGCCACTACCGTTCGATCATCGATCGGGCGCGCGCCCTCATGCCTGACATCGGCCTGGCCACCGACGTGATAGTTGGTTTTCCGGGCGAGACCGAAGCTGCTTACCTCAACACACGCGCTCTCGTGGAAGAGATGGAGTTCGACGTCGTCCACATCGCTATGTACTCGCCGCGACCGGGCACGTTTGCGGCCACGCGCATGGAAGACGATGTGCCGCAGGCGGAGAAGCTTCGCCGTCTGAACGATCTCCTGGCTTTGCAGCGCGAGATCGCGGCTCGCAAGACGGCGCGCTGGATCGGTCGCGATGTCAAAGTTCTGATCGAGGGTCGAGACGAGCTCAACCGTCCGTATGGACGAATCCGTCAAGGCAAGCGCGCGATCGCGATGCGCGGCGATGAAGTCAAGCCCGGCGACGTGGTCGACATCCGCGTCCTGCAAGCGACTGCGGGGCAACTCTTAGGCCTGCCTGCGTGAACACTCCTGCCACACCGGTCATGCGGCAGTACCGGGAGGCAAAAGAGAAGCACCCCGACGGCATCCTCCTCTTCCGGCTCGGCGATTTCTACGAGATCTTCTTCGAAGACGCGCAGGTCGCCGCACCGATCATGGGAGTTCAACTCACGTCGAGACCCCTGGGCAAGAGCGGACGGGCCCCCATGTGCGGCGTGCCCCATCACGCGTGGCAGGCCTATGTGGGCAAGCTGCTGCGGGCAGGTCATAAGGTCGTGATCTGCGATCAGATAGAAGCCGCCGCCAAGAACCGAATCGTGCGCCGAGACGTGACGCGCGTGCTCACGCCGGGAACGGTGGTCGAAGAGGCGTACCTCGAAGCGTCACGTCACAACTACCTGGTGGCCGCGTGGGTTAAGGGACTGGAAGCAGGGCTCGCCGCATGTGAAGTTTCGACGGGCGAGCTGATGCTGTGCCAGCTGCCGAAGGATCGTCTCCAGTCGGAGATCGAGCGTCTCGCGC
>DATLKH010000055.1:0-2444 GCA_035538475.1 Candidatus Dormiibacterota bacterium
CGCAACTCCGAGCGGATGGGCGACTTCAACCAGGTCTTCGTTCCCTTCGCCGCGATGCTCGCCGGAGTGCTGACGCTTTTGATGTTCGAGCGCGACCTGGGCACGGCCATCGTCATGACCGGGATCTTCATCAGCGCGTACTGGGCGGGCGGCGGGCGGCTGAGACATGTGATTCTGCTCGTCGCCGGACTTGGACTCGCCTTTGTCGCCCTCACGTTGCTCGAGCCGTATCGATTTGCTCGCCTCTCCGCGTTCAAGAATCCGTGGGCGGATCCACTGGGCGCGGGTTTTCAGGCGACGCAGTCGCTCTACAGCCTCGCATCCGGCGGGTACTTCGGGATCGGCATCGGCCACTCGATCGAGAAGTACGGCTGGCTGCCCGAGGCTCACACCGACTTCATCTTCGCCATCATCGGCGAGGAAACGGGCCTGATCGGGACGACGCTGGTCATGCTCGGCTTTCTGGCCTTTGGCATTCGCGGGTACCGTGCTTCCCTGCGCGCTCCCGATCGCTTCGGGATGGCGCTCGCGGCCTCGATCACGACCTGGATCACGTTCGAGGCGCTGTTGAACATGGCGACCGTCACCAACACGCTGCCGATCACCGGGGTGCCGCTGCCCTTTTTCAGCTACGGGGGCACGGCCCTGGCGACCACGCTGGCTTCAGTCGGAGTGCTCCTCAGCATCGCCCGCCATGGGTCAGGCTCCGCGTTGCGAAACAATCGGAGAAGCGATGAGGCTTTTGATCGCTGGCGGGGGAACAGGCGGCCATCTCTTTCCGGCGCTCGCCGTCGCGCGGGAGCTTCGCGCTGAGGAGCCGGATGGCGCAGTCCTGCTCGTGGGTCGAAAAGGCGGTCCCGAAGAGCGGATCGTTCCCGAGGCCGGCTTCGACCTGGAAACAGTCTCGATCCGGGGACTCGATCGTGACGCCCCCTGGAAGAACGCCGCGCTGCCTTTCCTGGTCCCGGCGGCGCTGGTCGCGGCAGCGCGCATCATCGACCGGTTTCGGCCCGATGTCGTGCTGGGCATGGGTGGCTACGTGATGGCGCCCGCTGTGGCGGTCGCGCGCCGGCGGCACATTCCTTATGTATTGCACGAGAAGGACGTGCGGCCTGGACTCGCCACCCGATATTTCGCGGCGGGAGCGGCCGCGGTCTGCGTCACCTTTCCCGGAACTGAGGCCAGGCTCGACCACAGCCGCGTCGTGGTCACCGGCGTTCCTTTGCGCGAGGGTTTTCAACCTCGGAAACCGGACGTCCCGCCGCGCTGCCTGCTCATCACCGGTGGGAGCCAGGGCGCCCGCAAATTGAATGAGGCGACGTGGTCGGTGCTCGATCAGCTTTGCGCGCGATTCGAGCAGGTCATCCACCTGGCCGGGCGTCAGGGCGCTGAAGGAGTCGCGGCGCATGCCCGCGATCGATATCTGGGTCTTGAACTCTCAGACGACATGCCCGGTCTGATGGCTCGGGCCGACCTCATCGTGAGCCGCGCCGGCGTGGGCACGATCGCAGAAGCCACCGCGGTTGGCTTGCCCATGATTCTGGTACCAGGAACCTTCGGCGGCGGGCATCAGGAGGAAAACGCAGCCGCCATGGTCGAGGCCGGTGCGGCGCTTCGCATCTCCGACGACGAGCTGACGGGCGAAGCCTTGATTCGCGCAATCGAGTCACTGGACGACGACAGACTCCGCACCATGGCCAGAGCCTCGGCGGAGGTGGGCAAGCGAGACGCGGCGCAGCGCGTGGTGCGTGTTCTCCACGAGGTCGCCCACAAATGAGAGTCCATCTGATGGGTGCAGGTGGTGCCGGCGTCTCCGCCCTCGCGCGCGTCTTTATTGCTCGTGGCGACGATGTGAGCGGCTGCGATCTCAAAGAGTCCGATACCACACAAGAGCTCGAAGAAGCGGGCGTGCGCATGCTGCTCGGTCACCACGAGGAGCACGTTCTCGGCCAGGACTTGCTCGTCTACAGCGGAGCGATCAAGAGATCGGTCGAGCTGGACGCCGCGCGAATGATGGGCGTGAAAGTTTTGAGCCGAGCCGAGATGTTGGCGGAGCTGATCAACGACACCGACTCTATTGCGGTCGCCGGCACGGCCGGCAAGACAACGGTCACTCACATGATCGGACACATCCTGGTCGTCGCCGGCTACGACCCGACCGTGCTCGTCGGTGACGGATCGAGCGCTCGCGCCGGGAAATCCGAATGGCTGGTCGCGGAGACCGATGAGTCGGACGGCACGCTGACGCTCCATCACCCACAGCGGGCCATCGTCACCAACATCGAGCTCGATCACCCCGATCACTTTCGTGATGTGAGCGCTGTGCGCGACCTGTTTCAGTGGTTCATCGAGGGTCTGCCCGCAAAGGGGGTGGCCGTCCTCTGCGCCGATGACGACTTGGCGCGAGAGCTGAAGCCGAAAGCACGAAAAGTGACCTACGGATT
>DATLKH010000056.1:0-1806 GCA_035538475.1 Candidatus Dormiibacterota bacterium
AGTAATCGCCGTGATAGTCAGCCCTCGTGCTGCGCACACCGTAACTCAGTCGCCGTGCTCGGCGATGGCCGGGGTGTCTGCGGCCTGCCCGAGCGCGAAGTCGGACCACGGCTCAGATGCAGAGACGATACAATTTGAGAATGTTGTGCGTCGTGCACACGAGCGACCATTCACCCTGCACCTTCTTGAAGCCCCGCAACAAGAATTGCCGAAAGCCGCGCGCCTGTTTGATCTGACCAATCACCGGTTCGACGATCCCTTTGCGCGCCGCGTACGCAGCCGCCCCGGTCTTCGTGAGCAGCTTCCGGGCCATCCGATCGACGATCGTTGCGGTCGTCGGCACGGGGCCTCGCGGACACGGCCCCGGCCGCTCGCCATGTTTCTGTTTCCGCGTCGAGATATACGCATCGATCCCGGTTTCCGCGATCGCAGTCAGGCTCTCGTCCGAGCAATATCCTGCGTCGGCGAGCACCTGGGTCGGCGTGTCGCCAGACTGCTCTTCGATGGTGGTGATCATCGGCATCAGCTGCTTCTTGTCGTTCGTCTCCTGCGTCACGGCGTGGCCGACGATCAGTTGGAGGTCGTCGACGGCGACCTGCACGTTGTACGCTTGGAGGAATCCGTCCGGCCCTTTCATGATCCGCGACTCGGGATCGGTGAAGTTGTATTGGGCTTTCGGATCCGGCTTCGCCGAGTCGGTGCGCTCGCCTTTGGCGGCGGCCTCCTCCTTCGCCCGGGCCTCGAGCGCCCGCTTGGCTTCTCGAATCCGTTTCAACCGACTCTCGCGGCGCTGCAGCTCCGCCGGCAGCTCGTCGCCGTGGCGATCGGGTCCGTACTCCGCGTCTTCCGCCGCGTCGGCCGCCTCGGCCTGGTCGAGCAGCAGCTTCACTTCCTCGCGCAGTTGCTGTTGCTTCTCGCGCATTCGGCTGTAACTCATCGCCTTGTGCTTCGACGCGTTCGCTTTGATCTTGCTGCTGTCGAGCGCGACGCGGCCCACCCGCGGCGCCCCCAACTCCCGCGCCAGCCGCAGCACCTGCTCGAAGAACCCGCGCAGGGCGGTCAGGTGGGTCTTGCGAAAATCGGCGATTGTCCGAAAGTCGGGTTGATTCCCAGCGGCCAGTACTCGGAACGCCACGTCTTCGATGAGCCGTCGCTGGATCTTCCGCGACGAAAAGACCCCGACGCAATACGCATACACAAGCACCTTGGTCAGCATGACCGGGTGGTACGGCGGATAGCCCCGGTCCTCGTCTTCGTACACCGCCGTGATCGCCGACAGATCCAATTGATCGATCAGGTCGCTCACGAAGAACGCCAGATGATCCTCCGGCAACCACTCCCGCAGGCTCGGCGGCAGCAGCAGATCTTGCTCCGGGACATAGGGGCGATAGGTCTTGGCCATCGCCCGCAGTGTAGTACAACCGTCGCTCGGCGCGCAGTGTGAGAATGGCGATGTCAAGAGCGATTACTCGGACACGCTCCTAGGAAGGCGAGTCCGTACCAGAGCGGCGCGCTGCCGGTCATCCTCGACATCAGAACAGCAACGACGATCATCACAATTCCAGCCATAACCGTCTCAGCTCCAGGGCGAATCCATGTGGCGAAATACCCGCCAATCACCATTGTTGCAAGACCAACCACGAGGCTGATGGCCGTGAAGTCGGGTCCGTCGGGTGTAAGCAGTTTCGAGATAACCACGGTTCCGGCGAACTCGAGCGCTCCCGCAGCGACGTAAGCACCGATACCAACACTCAACGTCGGGAGCCAACATCCGCAACTGACGGAGTCCCATACCGTTCGCGGAAT
>DATLKH010000057.1:0-3332 GCA_035538475.1 Candidatus Dormiibacterota bacterium
TGGTGGCCCTGAACCACCCAAAGCGCGCGCTCACGCTCACCTCCATCTTTTCCGGTCCGGGCGGTGTCGACGAAGTGCGACCGACCGAGCAGGGCCTTGCCGTGCTCCTGGCGCCGCCGCAGCCGACGCGCGAAGCGCGAATCGAGCAAGCGCTGTGGGGACGCAAGGCGACGGCCGGCCGGCTCGATCCGTTTGACGAAGAATTCGAATACGCCCGCGCGGCTCGGGCTTTCGACCGCGCCTACTATCCGGCGGGTTACACGCGGCAGTGGATGGCGATTATTTCCGCGCCGAGCCGCCTCCAGCGTTTGAAGTCACTCACCGTCCCGACGCTCGTCATCCACGGGCTGGACGATATCGTCATTCCGCCGGAAAACGGACGCATCGTTGCCGCGGCAGTGCCGCGGGCGCGCTTGATGGAGATCGAGGGGATGGGTCATCAGCTGCCCGAACGCGTTTGGGCGCAGATCGCCGACGCGATCGCGCAGCTGGCTCGCAAAGCAGTCACCAGTTGCTGAACGGTCTCAACCCGCTGCTGGCCTTCGTCGCGGGGCTGGCTTCGTTCGTCTCGCCGTGCGTGCTGCCGCTCGTCCCCGCGTATCTGGCCTACCTGGGCGCCAGATCGACACCAGCTCCACAGCAGCAGACTTCCTCGTCGGTCGCACTTGCCGGCGCGGGGTTCGTGGCGGGACTCTCACTCATCTTCATCCTCTTCTTCTATGTGTTCTCACTTGCCGTGCAGCCGATCCGCGCCTACGTGCCGGTCGTCGCGGGCGTGCTCGTGATCGCCATGGCGCTGCACATCGCGGGCCTGATCCGGATCCCGTTCATGTCGATCGAGTACCGGGTAATGAAGAGCGCTCCACAGACCGGAGGCGCAGGCGGCGGTTTCCTGCTCGGCATGGGTTTTGCAAGCGGCTGGACGCCCTGCATAGGCGTCACCCTCGGCGCCGTCCTCAGCTCAGCGGTGACGATCGGCACCACGGCCCAGGGCCTGAGCCTGATGATCGCCTACTGCCTGGGGCTCAGCGTTCCGTTTCTCATCCTGGCTTTTGCACTCGAAGGCGCGCGCCCGCTGATGACATTCGTCAATGCACACCGCCGTGCGATCGACGTCGCTTCCGCCGCCGTCCTCGTGGTCATGGGTGTGCTGCTCTTGACCAACAGGCTGACGATCCTTTCCGCCGGGCTCACGCAGCTGCTGCCGTGGTGGCCGTCACCCACACTTTGACGTCAGGAATAGACGCGGCGCGTAAACACCATCGGTGAGACTCCGGCGTAGTGCTGGCCCTCGGTCACCTGGCCGATCAGAATCCAGTGGTCGCCCGCTTCGATGGTGTCCCGCAGGGCGCAGACGGCGTAAGCCGAGGTGTCGTTCTCGAGAATCGGACCGCCGACCGGCGTCTGGGGTCTTTTCCACGCGCACCCGTCGAACTTGTCGGTGAGCTTCGTCGCCATGCGGCGCGCTAGCCAATCTCTACCGGCCGCCAGGATGTTGGCCGTGAATCCGCCCGTGTGCTGTACGGCCGGCAGCGTGTTCGAGGTTTTGTCGATGGAGACCAGCGCCAGCGGCGGCTCCAGCGAGACGGCACAAAAAGCGCTCACCGTGAGTCCGCGCGGTCGCCCGTCCTCTCCAAATGCGGTCAAAACCACGACGCCGCTCGGGAAGCTGGACATGACATCCCGATAGCGCTGCTTGTCGATCACGGCTCGAGCGATCTGAGCCACCGCTCTTCAGCTTCTTGCAGCTTCGCGGCGACTTCGGATTCTTCTCGCGTGAGCCTCTCCTCGTCCGACTCATCGGCCGTTTGAAGCTCGGCTCGCAGGACGACCAGCCGGCGCCGAAGTTCACGAATCGCTTCCGGAGGTTCGATCAGCTGGTTGGCCAGCGCCTCGACATCCAGGCCACGCGACTGCAGCAGCTCGACGATGTACTCAACGCCGAACAGCTTCTCGAGCTCCTCTGCCGGTGAGACGCCAAGCGGCGCTCTCCGTCTGAACCTGCGTGGCGTCCCACCCTTCGCCTCGTGCACGTGCCTGACGGCGGCGACCACGGTCTGTCTGTCGGCGCCGAAGTCCTGCAATACATGAGCGGCAATCCCTTCCCCTTCGATGGACAGCGCCATCAGCAGGTCTCCACTGTCGACGAAGGTCGATCCCATCCGCCGTGCTTCTTCGAAGGCGATTTCGATCACCTTCTTCACGCGTGGCGTCGGAATGATCTGTTGAATCAAGGTCCGCTCGTTGCGGCCGATCACTTCCCTGACCGTGCGCCTCGTGGACTCGAGGTCAATGCCCAGCTCTTTGAGCACCTGGTGAGCGGTGCCGTGCTCGACCCGCAGCAACCCGAGCAGTATGTGCTCGGTGCCGATGTACGAGTGATGCGCGGACTCGGCCTCTTCCTGAGCCAGAGTCAGCGCTCGTTTGGCGTCCTCTGCGAATCGCTCGAACGGATACACGGTGAAAGTGTGCGCGCGTGGCGAGAAGGACGCCTGGAGCGCTGACACGGTTTCGCGTGAAATCGTGTCCTGGCCGATCTGAACCGCACCGTTTTGCGCGAAACGATGCCTTCAGTGGTCTGCAGCACCAGGTTTCGCGCGAAATCAGCGTGTAAAGAACACTTGTTTGTAGTCCCGAAGCCCTCTACCTTATGAGCGTGGGGCAAGTGCTCGACCTCTTCTCCGCTCCAACGCGCGACTGGTTTCGCGCCACTTTTGCCGAGCCGACGGCAGTCCAACAGCGCGGCTGGGAGCAGGTGGCGGCGGGCAAGCACGTCCTCATGGCCGCGCCCACCGGAAGCGGCAAGACGCTTGCCGCATTCCTGTGGTGCCTCGACCGGCTCGCGTCCGAGCCGATGCCGCTCGAAGCCGAACGTTGTCGCGTCCTCTACGTGTCACCGCTGAAGGCGCTCGCTCACGATGTCGATCGCAACCTGCGTTCGCCGCTGGTCGGCATCCGCCGCCAGTCGGAGGCGCAGGGGTTGGCTGCGCCCGATATCGCGGTCGCGATCCGCACCGGTGACACACCGGCCGACACGCGACGGTCGATGGAGCGCCATCCGCCCGACATCCTCATCACGACCCCCGAATCGCTCTATTTGCTGCTGACCAGCGCCGCCCGCCGCATCCTCGCCTCGGTGAGATGGCTGATCGTCGACGAGATTCACTCCGTCGCCTCGACGAAGCGCGGCAGTCACCTGGCGCTCAGCCTGGAAAGGCTGTGCGCGCTGACCAAAGTCGAGCCACAGCGGATCGGACTCTCGGCCACCCAGCGTCCACTGGAAGAGGTGGGGAAGTTTCTCGGTGGCGCCGATCGCGAGGTTTCGATCGTCG
>DATLKH010000058.1:0-1596 GCA_035538475.1 Candidatus Dormiibacterota bacterium
AAGAAGCCAAGACGTACGCGGGTGACATCAACAAAGAGGCGGACCGTCTCAACCGGTTGATCAACGACATGCTCGATCTCGATCGCATCGAGGCAGGGCGCCTGACTCTTCATTTGTGCGCGGTCGACGTCAATCAAGTTATCCGTGAAGCTGTCGATCGGGCGCGGGCGACCAGCGCGAAGCATTCTTTTGTCACCCATCTCGAGTCCGCTCAACCGATGGTCCATGCAGATCCGGATCGCGTCGCCCAGGTCCTCGCCAATCTGCTCAGCAACGCCATCAAGTACTCGCCTGACGGAGGCGAAATCGTGGTCACGTGCGAAGTCCGAGACGTCGGGGTCGAAATCACAGTCAGTGATCACGGAATCGGCATCGCGCCCGAGTTCATCGAGCGACTCTTCGGTCGTTACGAGCGCTACGAGAAGACGAGCGGAAGCATCCTCGGCACGGGCCTCGGGCTCGCCATTACACGCCAGATCGTCGAGATGCACGGGGGCAAGATCTGGGTGCAAAGCGAGCTGGGCTCGGGCTCCAATTTCCATTTCACACTGCCCATGCAGTCGAGCGCGACGGCGAGCTGAGATGAACGGCCCGGCTTAGACCTGGCAGCCTCGGCAGAAGTTGAGCGGCTCCCGATTCGATCCGATCTGGCTGATTCTGTGTCCGCACCGCGGGCACGTCTGTCCACCCTTCATGTGCACGGCCATGAACTTCCGGTCTTGCTTCGACTCCTCGTAATTCGGATTGGCCAGGATCGCTTCGATCGCCCGCGCAAGCACGGCCGGAATCGCGTTGTAAAGCGCCTCTTCCTCTTCGGGCTTGAGCGATGCACGCCGGCGCAAGGGCAGCAGCTTTGCGGCCCACAGGATCTCGTCCGAATAGGCGTTGCCGACGCCGGCGAGGAACTCCTGATTGCGCAGCAGATCCTTCAGCTCGTCGCGGAACCGGCGCAAGCGCTTACGGAACACTTCCAATCCCATCGAGGCCACCGAATCCGCTTCCGGTCCCTGCACCGGCCACGCCGGCACTTCGCGGTCGCAATCGCTCACCCAGTAGATCCGGCCCATGTCCCTGAAGTCGAGGTAGCGCAGCTCGAGCTTGCCTTCGATCCGGAGCGTGAAGACCTCGGTCGCAGGCACCGGATCGTCTGGACCAGCGACCTGAAAACGGCCGCCGAGCATTGGGTTGACAACGAGCCAGCGTGGCGATCCGCCTCCTCCGAGCTCGGTCGCGAAAACCAGGTGCTTGCCCCGCCGCGTCATCGAAAGAATCCGCCGCGCCGGCAGCTCGAGGGCGAAGTTGTCGACGGGGTAGCGGAGGAGGTGGGCTTTCTTCGGGTTGACAGAGGATCCGGTGATGAGCTTGCCTTCGACGCGCGGGCCGATGCGGATCCGCAGCGCTTCCAGCTCGGGCAGCTCAGGCACGCCGCCAAGATACGGAAAAGCGGTTTGGCCTCCTCGGGTGCTTGGGATAACCAATCCGTGCGTTTGGATCGATTCACAGAGAAAGCCCAGGAAGCCCTGCAGGCAGCCGCGGATCTGGCCCGCCAGACCGGCAATCAGGCGGTCGAGCCTGAGCACCTGCTGCTTTCACTCG
>DATLKH010000059.1:0-1719 GCA_035538475.1 Candidatus Dormiibacterota bacterium
GTGGTGATATTCGTCAAAGCCGACCGCCGCAGCCGGCGCCAGCGAAAGCAGATCCGCGAGCAGCGCGCCGTTGTCGGACTTCTCGAGATAGCCGTTGCACAACACCAACGGATCTGCGAGCACGACCACAATCCCTGAGCCCAAACGCTGGATGTATCCGCCGCCGAATTGATTGACCGTGCGCAGGATCGCCACTTGATCACGCGAGAGGTCGACCGGCATCACGGCAGGCCCGCCGGTGACCGTCTTGACGCCGCTGAGGATCGGTGTGGCCGTCTCGGAGACGCCGCTCACGTATCCGCCCACCCTCCTGACGCCCAGCGCGCCGTCGAGGTCACGGTCACCTTGCTCCGAGGCGTAGATGAGGACGCCCCCGGAACGAACCCACGCCACCGCTTGCTGCGCTTCGTCAGAGGTGTAAGAACTCGTGGGCGTGAACACGAACACAATCCCGTAACCGGAGAGGTCGAAGCTGCCGGCGATCGGCGACGTCGGGTGACCCATCGCCTCTGCGTACAGAAGCGCGGCCGACGCGCCGTTGGCGGCATCACTGCTCGAGCTGTGCTCGGGAGAGTCCTGCTGTGGCTGCAGTGCGTAAGCGACAACGGCGAGTGCAGCAGATGCGATCGCAGCGATGATCCATCCGCGAGCTCGTTTCATGCCGCCACCTCCACCGGCCGGCGGTAAAGCGCAGCAGCGGCAGCGGCTTTTTCGTACGTCGCTTGATCGACGTCGCGACCGCCGTAGACGGCGGCTTCAAACGGTTGGAGCAATGGCTGCAAGCTCGCCGAGTCTGGGGCTCGCATGAAGATCTCGCGCACGGTGAGCGGGCTTCCTTCCCACGTCCGTTCGCCCGCAAGTGTCGCGGCGACACCTGCACACAGCGCCCGAATCGCGCGGACGCGATCGCCCTGTGCGGCGAATCGGTCGGCATCGGCGAAATAGTCGGCGGCGGGTCGAGGGCCGGATGGCCCGACGACCGATGCTTCGCTCAGCCGGCCGCGAGCGCCGCGGAAGACGATGACAGCGATCGCGATCAGAGCTGCAAGGCCGATCGCGTAGAAAATCCACTGCGGCGCAGACGCGCCGCCAGACTGTCCGAACAAAAGCTGCAGCAGGCTGTTGATCCGGTCGTTGATCCACTGCAGCAACCGATCGATCAGCGACGGCGGCCGGTGGAGAGCGTCGTACCGCCTCATGGACATCACCTCGTGCAGGCGCTGTTGAGCGAGCGCCGGATCGGCCGTGTTTGCGGGATGTCCGAGCGCCGTCAGAAGTGATTGAAGCCGCGCTCTTGCGTCGTCGTAATCGGGCGGCCTGGCGTTGAGGTCGGCCACGATCTCCGGCTGCGTCTGGCCGGTTCCGTTGGTGAGCACCCGCTCGGCGCGCTGGGCGGGATCGACGTCCGAAGGCGTGGCATTGCGGACGATGTCATATGCCTGCTGAACAGACTGAAGGTAGTCAGAGGGTGTCGACGAATCTGCAGTCGCCACCTGCATTTGCAGCGCGACGATCGCAACGACGGCGGCCGCGCTCACGACGGCGGACGTCTTCAGGTTGTGGCTGGTGGCATCGCCACCCGCTGGGCCATCTGAAAAAGGTCCAGAGCTTCACGTCGAACACGCAGGTCGAAATAGATGAGCACGAGCGCAATCTGCAGGATGGGATTGACCAATGCGTTCACCAGCTGTGAACCGGCGCTCGCGATCGCCGCGGCGA
>DATLKH010000060.1:0-5623 GCA_035538475.1 Candidatus Dormiibacterota bacterium
GCCCGCATGCCGATCACGAACATGCCGCGCGCCACTTGGCGCCGCGCGGTCACCGGCGCATCAAGCAGGAACATTGTTCCGCCACTCGTCGATCGTGCGCACTTCCATCTCTCCATCCGCGGCCACGGCCGACTCGAGCAGCGCAGTCGCGGTGTCGAGCGAGGTCAGACACGGGATCCGGCGCTCGACCGCGGCCCGGCGGATCTCGAATCCATCCTTGAACACAGGCGTGCCGTCACCGGGATCGGAATAGATGTTGGACATGGTGTTGATGACCAGCTGAACTTCGCCGCGCACGATCACGTCGACCACAGTCGGTCCCTCCTCTCCGATCTTCGCGACCACTCGGGGTGAGAACCCGGCGGCCCGCAAAGCGCGTGCCGTCCCTTCCGTGGCCACGAGCTTGCAGCCGAGCTGCACCAGTCGCGAGACGATCGGAAACAGCTCGGGCTTGTCGGCATTCGCGATCGTGAGAAGGGCTGATGAGCCCCGTTCGACGTGGACGCCGGAGGCGGCGAAGGCTTTTCGGAGCGCCGCATGCATCGAGCTGGCGATCCCAATCGCTTCGCCCGTCGACTTCATCTCCGGACCGAGGTACGAGTCGACAGCCGGCAATTTGTTCATCGAAAAGACCGGCGCCTTCACGGCGATCAAATCGCGAGCCGGAACGAGCCCGGTCTGCCAGCCCAGATCGGTCAGCTTCTCGCCGAGCATCACGCGGGTCGCCAGGTTGACCATCGGCACGCCCGTGACCTTCGACAGGAAAGGAACCGTGCGTGACGCGCGAGGATTGACCTCGAGCACGTAAACGCGGCCGCGGTGGACCACGTACTGCACGTTGACCAATCCACGCAGGCGCAGCTGCCGGGCGATGCGAATCGTGTAGTCGACGATGTGGTCGCGTTCCGAAGGATCGAGGCCTTGCGCGGGATAGACCGCATATGAGTCGCCGGAGTGAACGCCCGCCCGCTCTACGTGCTGCATGATGCCTGGAATCACCACCGTGTCGCCGTCGGAGATGGCGTCGACTTCGACTTCCGTGCCCTGCAGGTACTTGTCGACCAGGACCTGCCCTCGCGGCATCGCGCCGATGGCCCAGACCATGTACCGGCGCAGCTCTTCGCGATTGCGCACGATCTCCATCGCCCGCCCGCCGAGGACGTAAGAGGGGCGGACCAGCACCGGGTAGCCGGCCCGGTCCGCAATCGCGATCGCTTCGTCGACCGTGGTGGTCGTGCCGCCCACCGGCTGTGGGATGCCGATCGCGTCGAGGGAGCGGGCGAAGGCGCGACGATCCTCAGCGAGATCGATCGCCTCTACGCTCGAGCCCAAGATCGCGACGCCGCTGCGATCGAGCGGCTCGGCGAGGTTGATCGCGGTCTGGCCGCCGAACTGGACGAGTGCGCCCGACGCGTGCTCAGTACGGGCGACATGGAGCGCGCCGTCGAGGTCGAGGGGTTCGAAGTAGAGGCGGTCTGAGGTGTCGAAGTCGGTCGAGACGGTCTCAGGGTTGGAGTTGACCATGACCGCGCGCACACCAGACTCGCGTAGGGCCCAGGCCGCGTGGACGGAGCAGTAATCGGACTCGATGCCCTGCCCGATCCGGATCGGCCCGGATCCGACGACCATGGCTGTTCGGGTGACACCGTTGGGAGCGGCCGCTTCCGATTCTTCTTCCCAGCACGAGTAGTAGTACGGGGTCGCCGCTTCGAACTCACCGGCGCATGTGTCGACCAGCTTGTATGCGGGCGAGGCCGGCTCGACCACATCACCTCGAAGTGCCGTGATCATCGAGTCGGAAAAACCAGCCCGCCGCAGCTGGCGGACGTCGCCCTCGACCTCGAGCCTCGTGATGTTCGCCAGGCGGTCGATGAACCACCGATCGATGCCGCTGCGCTCGGCGAGCGATCCCGGATCCGCTCCGTTGCGCAAGGCGTTGAGCAGCGCAGACAGACGTCGATCGTTGGGCTGCTCGATCGTCTCGCTGCCCAGCTCCCACGGCGCCGGCTGCTTCTGCTCGAGCGACCGGATCGCCTTGACCAGCGCCGCTTCGAAGGTCCGCTCGATCGCCATCACTTCCCCGGTCGACGCCATCTGCGTACCGAGGCGCCTGTCCCCCGCCGGGAATTTGTCGAACGGCCAGCGGGGGATCTTGACCACGCAGTAATCGAGCGCGGGTTCGAAAGCGGCAAATGTTCGCCCGGTGATCTCGTTGCGGATCTCCTCGAGCCGGCGCCCAACGGCCACCTTCGCCGCCACACGCGCAATCGGATAGCCGGTCGCCTTGGACGCGAGCGCCGATGAGCGACTGACTCGCGGGTTGACCTCGATCACGTAGTACTGCGAGCTCTTCGGATCCAGCGCGAACTGCACGTTGCAGCCACCTTCGATGGCGAGCGCGCGAATGATTCGAATCGCGGATGACCGCAGCATCTGATGATCGCGATCGGAAAGCGTTTGCGCGGGCGCGACGACGATCGAGTCTCCTGTGTGCACACCCATGGGGTCGAGGTTCTCCATGTTGCAGACCGTGATGCACGTGTCCGCGGCATCGCGCATCACCTCGTACTCGATCTCCTTCCAACCCCACAGCGAACGCTCGACCAGAACCTGATGGATCGGAGACGCGGCGAGACCTCGCGCGGCGATGCGCTCGAGATCTTGTTCGTTCGTCACGAACCCGCCGCCGGTTCCGCCCAGCGTGTACGCAGGCCGGATGACGAGAGGCAGTCCGGTCTCGAGGGCGAACGTCGTGACCTCGCCCATCGACTGGCACACACGAGAAACCGGCACCGGCTCGCCGATCTCTTCCAGCATCTGCTTGAAGGCTTGCCGGTCCTCCGCCTTGCGGATCGTGTCGATGTTGGCGCCGAGCAATCGCACGCGGTGCCGTTCGAGCACGCCGGCGTGTGCGAGCTCGGTGGCGAGATTCAGACCGGTCTGCCCGCCGAGCGTCGGCAGCAGCGCGTCGGGTTTCTCGCGCGCGATGATGCGCTCGACCGCGTCAACCGTCAGCGGTTCGAGATAGACGCGGTCCGCGACTTCTTCGTCGGTCATGATGGTCGCGGGATTGGAGTTGACGAGCACCGTCTGGATCCCTTCTTCGCGCAGCGCCTTGCAGGCCTGCGTGCCCGCGTAGTCGAACTCCGCCGCCTGACCGATCACTATCGGTCCCGAACCGAGAATCAGGACCTTGCGGGGCCGGGGATCTTCGGCGACCGCGCCCGCGACCGCCCGTATCACCGGCGCGCGGCTGCGAACCATCTCGATGAAACGGTCATAGAGGTGCTGGTTGTCTTGAGGACCCGGGCAGCCTTCCGGGTGGTACTGCACGCTGAACGCGGGCAGCCGGCGGTGACCGAGACCCTCGACCGATCCATCGTTCAGGTTTCGCTGCGAGACGTAAAAATCGCCGGCCGGGATCGACGCGGCGTCGACCTGAAATTCGTGGTTCTGGCTCGTGATGTGCACGCGACCGGTATCGAGGTCCTTCACGGGATGATTCGCCCCGTGATGTCCGTACGGAAGCCGCGAGGTCGAAGCACCGGCGGCGCGACCCAGAATCTGGTGACCGAGACAAATGCCGAACAGAGGCATTTGGCCCAGGGCCGCGCGCGCGAGCTCCACCGGACCATCGAGCACCGCCGGATCGCCGGGGCCGTTTGACAACACAAGTCCATGTGCTCCGATCGCCTGCACATCGCTCCACGTCGCCGTGTGCGGAAGCACCACCACACGGCAACCCCGCTCGCGCAAAGACCGGAGGATGTTCGACTTGACCCCATAGTCGACGACGGCGATCACGAGGCCATCGCCATCGCTGCGGTCGCGGGCTGCCAGCTCGCGAGGCAGCGGCTCCAACCATTCTTCGACCTTCGTGCGTGACGCCTGCGCCACCAGGTCTTGCTCGGACAGCGGGGTGACCCGCCGGGCCGCGACGGCGAGCTCCTCGAGCCTCGCGCTGGAGGGCGCCGCCGGCTCGTGAACCAGAATCGCGCGCAGCGCGCCATGCGTCCGGATGTGGCGCGTCAAGGCGCGCGTATCGATGTCCGTGATCGCGGGAACCTTCCACCGCCGCAAGTAGGCGTCGAGCGAAGCCTCGCTCGAATGGTGGCTCGGCGATGCGCATGTCCAGCGGACGATGAGCGCCCGGGCCCAAGGTCGCGCTGATTCAGCGTCCCCGTCTCGCACGCCGTAGTTGCCTTGCATCGGGTACGTCATGCAGACCATCTGGCCCGCATACGACGGATCGGTCAGGACTTCCTGGTAGCCGGTCATCGCTGTGTTGAAGACGACCTCGCCCTCGCCCAGCGTGTCTGCGCCGAGGGCACTTCCAACGAACGCGCGACCGTCTTCCAGGACCAGAGCGGCGAACTGGTTTCTAGCCGGCAACGATCACCGCCTGGTCGAGACCGTCCGCCTCGGAGACGAGCACCTCGATGCGCTCTGAATCGGACGTCGGCACGTTCTTGCCCACATAGTCGGGCCGGATTGGCAGCTCGCGATGACCGCGGTCGACGAGCACGGCGAGTTGAATCGAGCGCGGGCGACCGAAGTCCATCAGCGCGTCCATCGCGGCTCGCGCGGTGCGTCCGTGGTGGATCACGTCGTCGACGAGAACCACGATCTTGGCATCGATCTCCGGCACTTCGCTCGCCGATCGGTGGCCGTCGGGCGGTCGGAGGTGGAGATCGTCGCGGTGCTGCGTCACGTCCAGCCGCCCGTACGGGACAGCCGACTTTTCGAGTTTCGTGAGGATCTCCGCCAGACGGCGAGCCAGCACATCGCCCTTGCTCACGATCCCGATCAGAACGAGTTCCTCGACACCGCGATTGCGCTCGACGATCTCGTGCGCGATCCGGTGCAGCGAACGGCGGATCTGGTCCGCGTCCATCACCGTGGCCTTGAGCTTTCGCTCGGCGATGCTCATGACAAAAGGCGGTCCAGCAGCGCCATTCGGACATGGAGGCCGTTGCGCGCCTGGCGGAAGTAGGCGGCCCGAGGATCTTCATCGACTTCGGGCGCGATCTCGTCGACCCGAGGCAGTGGGTGCATGAGGATCGCGTGCTTCGACATCAAGGCCATCGCGTCCCTATCGAAGCGGTAAGTGCCTCTGATGGCGTCGTACGCGGCGGGATCGGCGAATCGTTCCTTTTGAATCCGCGTCATGTAGACGACGTCGACGTGCGGCAGCACCGATTCCAGTTTTTGCGTTTCGACCCACTGGATCTGGTGTTCGTCGAGATGCGTCTTCAAGTCACCGCGCATCGCAACCACCGGCGGTGCGACGAACCACACCTGAATGTCCTTGAACTTGCTCAGCAGGTACGTCAGTGAGCGCACGGTCCTGCCGTTGGCGAGATCGCCCACCATCGCCACCCGTACGCCGTCGATGCGACCGAGCTCTTCGCGGATCGTGTATAGGTCGAGCAGCGCCTGAGTCGGATGCTGGCCCGGTCCATCCCCGGCGTTGATCACCGGCACCGAGCTGACCGCGGCGGCTCGCCGTGCCGCGCCTTGCTCGTAGTGGCGCAAGACGATCACGTCGGCGTACCCACTGACGATGCGAATCGTGTCCTCCAGCGTTTCGCCTTTCGCGGCGGAAGAGAACTCCCGCGCGTTG
>DATLKH010000061.1:0-10381 GCA_035538475.1 Candidatus Dormiibacterota bacterium
ACGAATCAGGCAGGGCCACTTCGAGCCGGCGCCACGAGATCTGGCGGGCACTTGCGTGACTCGGTTCGGCTCCTGCCCGCACGCTGCGATCTGCACGTATGGAGGAGCCCCTCCAGAATGAATTCAACTCGAGTCGGCGGGCCGGTTCTGAGCCCTGAGCAGGCGGCGGCTGCGCACGCCGGTCCTGAGGGGGCGTTCTTGATCGCCGCCGGCCCCGGCACGGGCAAGACCTTCACCGCCACCGAGCGCTTTTGCTGGCTGGTCGAGCAGGGCGTACCGGCCGACCGGATCCTCGCCGTGACGTTCAGTGATCGAGCGGCCGAGGAGCTTCGTCAGAGAATCACCAGCGAGCTGAGGGCGCGGCGGCCGGATCTCGGCCCGCAGGTCATGGACGGCGCGTGGATCGGCACGTTCCATGGGATCTGCGCACGCTTGCTCGACGAGTTCGCGTATCTGGTCGGCGCACCGCGGGAGATGCGCGTGCTGGATGAGACGGCCCAGCGCTTGTTCGAGCAGGAGCTGGTGGCGCGCCTGCGCAGCGGAGCCGCGGCGCCATTCGACCCGGACACCTACTCGGCCTTGTCAGTCGAGGATCTCGACGATCTGCTGCGGTCGGGATTGCGGTTCTTGCTCAAGCTCAAGGGTCGAGGCATCGGACCGGAGCGATTCCACCAACGGGCGCTCGCGCTGCACGAGAAGCACTGGTCGGGCAAGCCCACGCCCACCAACGGAGGCGCCGGCCCCGATCCGGCGCAGGCAGAGCACGAAGCGATCGAAGTCCTCTTCACCGTGTACCGCGCCTACGAAGAAGCGCTGCACGCAAAAGGACTGCGCGACTTCGATGATCTGATCCTCGAAGTCATCGACTCCCTCGAGCGCGTGCCCGAATTCCGCGCGCGGTGCCGCGAGAAATTCCGGTACCTCCTTGTCGACGAGTTTCAGGACACCAACCGCATTCAGCTCGATCTGATCCGGCTGCTGGGCTCGGATGCATTCGACAACGTGACCGTGGTCGGCGACGCCAAGCAATCGATCTACGGCTGGCGCGACGCAGAGATCGAGAACATTCGCAGCCGTTTTCCCGGCCGCAGTCTGCCGCTGACGCACAACCGCCGTTCGTTTCAGGGCATCCTCGACTGCGCGACCGACTTCATTCGTCGCGATGCCGATTTCGCCTCCGAGCCTCAGCTGGTGGCGACACGGGGAGCCGAGACCAGACCGGTCACTGTGATGATGGCGCCGGACTCGCGCACAGAGGCGCGGTCCGTCGCGGAAACGATCCGGCGCCTCCACGTCGCCGGCCGGTCATTCCACGAGATGGCGATCCTCTCGCATTCGGTGCGCATGCTTCCGCGCGAGTTCGAAGACGAGCTGCGCCGCCAGGGCATTCCCTATTTGACGAGCGGAGGTTCAGGTTTCTTCGACCGCCAAGAGATAAAGGACGTGGTCGCTTTACTGCGCCTCACCGAAAACCCGATGGACGATGGCGCTCTGGTCCGCATCTTGCAGGGGCCGATCGTCCGCCTGTCCGACGACGGCATGTACAGGCTCGCCGCGCGTCGAAATGACCGGCCCGGCATGAGGCTGCGCGACTGCTTCGACGAATCGAAGCTCGAAGGCTTCCCTGAGATGGAACCGAAGGTTGCCGATCAGGCTCAGCGGATGGTCGAGCTGACGGATCGCGTCGGCCTGCTGCGTGACGCGCTGACGGTCGCGGACGTTTTGAACCGGCTGCTCGAAGAAAGCGGCTATTTGCGTTGGGCCGAGCTGCGTGCCCGCAGGGACGGAAGCCCGCGCGCTCTCCTCAACCTGCGCAAAGTCTTTCAGCTCGCCGGGCGTTTCGAGCGCGACCTCGCGCTCGCCGGCATCGGTGATTTCGTGCGTCACCTGGACCAGGTCATCGACGCCGAGCTGCCGGTAGGCGAAGCGGCGGAGGAAGCGGCCGGCGCAGAGGCGATTTCGCTGCTCACCATCCATGCCGCCAAGGGTCTCGAGTTTCCGGTCGTGTTCCTGGTCAACCTCCGACCGCCGCGTCCGCGAGACACGGAGCGGCTCTTCTTCGATCCGGACGGCCTCGGTTTCGTGATGAAGAACTGGCGGGGCGAAAAGCATCCACGCTATGTGGAGACATCTCCGGGCGCGCCAGCCGTGCGGCTCGCGATCGGCGAGCGCAGGCGCATCGTGTACGTCGGTCTGACTCGGGCGAAGGATGCGCTGTACGTCACAGCCACGAGGGAAGAGCCGTCGGTGCACGAGGTTGGCGCCAACGGCTTCGACGATCACGATCACTTTGCCGAGATCTTGAGCTGGGCCCTCGGGCATTCGGATTCCGCGACCGTGGTCGAAGCGGAGCAGCTGGAGCTACCTGTGCCTCGTGTGGCCAACGGTCACGTGCAGGACGGCGAGTCGGTCGTGGCGGCTGTGCTGCAGCGTGTGGAAAGACTTCGCCCGGCGTCTGCCGCTGAATCATTGGAACGGCCGGTCGCGATCCAGCTCAGCTTCTCGCAGCTGCACGACTTCGAGCTTTGCCCGGTCCGTTACCGATTTGCGGAAGTGTGGGGCGTGCCGGCCCCGCCGGATGAGTTGCAGCCACGCCACGTGCAGGCACTGGGGTCGACGGACCTCGGGGCTGCGGTTCATGAGGCACTCGCGGCTTGGCACAACAACGGCGGCGATCTGCTCGCGCTGTATTCCGGTCCGTCGCTCGGCCGTGAGATGCTCGCTCGCTACCTCGAGCATCCGCTGTCCAGGATGCGCACGCTTGCCGTCGAGTCCGGTTTCAGCATGTCAATCGGAAATGCGCGTGTGCGGGGAGTGGTCGATCGTGTCTGCGAGGTCGATGGCGAACCTGCGCTCGTCGACTTCAAAACCAACGCCACCCTCGATCCGGAGTTGATCGAGGCCTATTCACTGCAGCTTCGGATCTACGGACTTGCGGCGCGCCGCGGCCTTGTGCCTGGTGGACAGGATCCGCGGCTGCTGCTGTTCGACCTCCGGCGCGGAAACGTGATCGACGTGGCGCCGGATGACGTGCTCGTCGAGCAGCGAATCAAAGCCGCCGTCGAAAAGATAGGTGCCGGCGATTTCCGTCTCGGGCCGCAACACGAAAAGCGGCCGTGTCACCTTTGCGCTTATCGACGGATATGCAGCGATGCGCGAAAAGTACTTTGAGCGGCGGCAGATAAAGGAAGCGATCGCATTCGCTGAAGCGGGTGGCATCGCGGTCCATCGAAATTTCGACTCCTATCACGGATCGACGATCCGCGGACTGAGACGCGAAAAACCATTCCTCCACGTCATCGGCCTGCGTCCGGCCCTCGAGGAGTGGGGCCGGGAGCACGGTCTGCGCCCGGAATGGATTCAGCCGGAAAAACGCCGGACGGTGGCGCACTACGACCTGTTCGGCCCCGCCGCCGAAGCCTTGATCGCCAGGCTACGAAGCGCCGGTTGAAACCGATTGACGCAATGCGTTATGATGCGTCATGAAGTAATCGAGAAAGGGGTTTTCAAAGATGGTCACTGAGATTTCGGACTCCGCAACCACTGTGGAAGAGGTCGCTGTCGGCGCCGCGCAGTCGGCGGCGGAGATGGCGACGCATCCCGTCAGTTCAGCGCGCCGCCAGGTGAAGAGCTTCGAGCGCAAGGGCACACCGGCCGTGCGCCGCATCAACCGCCGGCTGAGCGCTTTCCTCCCCGACCGGCTGACCGTGTTCGGCATCGAGGTCAACGGAAGACTGCCGGAGAAGATGGCCATAAAGGGTCTCGGCCTGGTCAAGATCCAGGCGCGCCGGCCCGATGTCGTAGGCGACGTCGCCAAGCAGACGCTGCGCGTCTTCAACGGCTCGTTCAAGACGATCGCCCGGGCTGCCACCCGGCTCGAGGAAGCGACCGTGCTCGCCCCGCGAACGCAGGCGGCCGCGCGCAAGACTGCAACTCGACGCCGCCGGACCGCCCGGCGCCGCGCCGCTTAGCGAACGCTTCGAAGGCGCCCTTCGTACGGGGCGCCTTCCTTTTTCCGCTAGCCTTCGCTGGTTCGCCATGGTCCTCTGCACCGGCTCGATCGCGTACGACTACATCCTCAGCTTCAAGGGTCGGTTCAAAGACCACATCCTTCTCGACAAGACCCACATCCTCAACCTCAGCTTCCTGGTCGACAGCCTGCAGAAGCGCAGAGGCGGAGTGGCCGGAAACTATGCCTACAACCTCGCGCTGCTTGGGCATCCGGCTGCGGTGCTGGCCACAGCCGGTTCGGACGCCGCCGAGTATCGAGACTGGCTGGCCGCCCAGGGAATCGATTGCCAGGGCTTGCGCTTGCTCGATGACGAGATCAGCGCCACCGGTTTCACCACCACGGATATGGACGACAACCAGCTCACCGGCTATTACGGCGGCGCCATGTGGCGCGCGGGCATGCTGGGCCTCGACGATGGACCGCCCGACGTCGATGCCGTGATCATCGGGCCCAACGACCCCGGCGCGATGAAGAGGCTGGTGCGCGAGTGTCGTGAGCGAGCGATTCCCTTCCTTTTCGATCCCGCGCATCAACTTCCTCACATGCAGGGTGATGAGCTCACCGAGAGCGCTCGCGGTGCATGGATCGTGATCGGCAACGACTACGAGCTGGAGCTGATCCAGCAGAAAACGACGCAAAACATGAAGGGGCTCTTGAAGCTCTGCCAGATCGTGGTGACGACGCTGGGCCGCAACGGCTCGCGCATCGAGACTCGCGACGGATCTGTGGACATTCCAGCGGCACCCGCCTCTCGCGAGGCGGATCCGACCGGGGCAGGCGACGCATATCGAGCCGGACTCGTGGCCGGCCTGATGCGCGGGCTCGATCTGGACGTCGCGGGGAGAATCGCCTCGCTGGCCGCGACGCATGCCGTCGAACATGTCGGCACGATCGAGCACCGGTTCACACGCGAGCAGTTCAGCGCCCGATATTTCGAAGCATTTGGGTCCGAGCTACCAGACAAGTTCTGGCCCGGCCGAGCCTGAATCCCAGCATGGGCTAGCATCGTCGCGACGTGCCCGCCAATGCCGTCGAGGTCGTCGATCTTCGCAAGTCCTACGGCCACCTTCAGGCGGTTCAGGGCATCAGTTTCACGGTCGCAGAGGGCGAGGTGTTCGCCATGCTCGGACCGAACGGCGCGGGAAAAACGACCACGGTCGAGATCCTCGAAGGGTTTCGCAGCCGGAACAGTGGAAAAGTCTCGGTGCTGGGTATCGATCCCGCGACCCAAGACCGCAGACTCAAGCAGCAGCTCGGCATTGTGCTCCAGACATCGCAAGCGGACGCCTACCTGACCGTCGCCGAGACGATCGACATGTTCCGCGGATACTTCCCCAAACCTCGTCCGCGTGACGAGGTGCTCGAACTGGTCGGCCTGTCGGAGAAGCGGAACGAGCGGGTCACCAGGCTGTCGGGCGGCCAGAGGCGCCGGCTCGACGTCGCCATCGCCCTGGCCGGCGATCCCCGGCTCCTGTTCCTCGACGAGCCCACGACCGGCTTCGATCCCGGTGCGCGGCGACAGGCGTGGGAGGTGATCAAAGGCCTTGCCCAGCTCGGCAAGACGATCTTCCTTACATCCCACGCAATGGACGAGGTTCAGTACCTGGCGGACCGGGTCGTGATCATCTCCGCGGGCAAGGTGGTGGCCGAGGGGACACCTGACACCCTTGCCGGGCGCCAGCAGGCAAAGGTGCTGATCCGGTTCCGGCTGCCGGCCACCGTTTCGCTTCCGGATCGTCTGCAGCAGGCAGCGAAAGTCGATGACGGCACCGTCGAATACCAGACGGACAACGCGACCCAGACCCTGTACGACCTGACGTCGTGGGCGGTGCAGTCGGGCGTCGCGCTGGACGAGCTGCAGGTCACCAAGCCATCGCTCGAGGACGTCTACCTCGAGATCACCAAAGGCGCGGAGTCGACGGATTGAGAGATCTATGGCTGGCGATCAGACAGATCTGGTACGTGAACCAGGCTTTCGTGCGCAATCCGGCATCCATGTTCTTCACGTTGGTCTTTCCGCTGATGTTTCTGGTCATCTTCTCAGTCATCTTCGGGAGCGGCCACATCCTGGTGGCCCCTGGTCAATCGGTAAGCGTCGCGACTTTCTATGTGCCGGCGATCTCGGTGTTTTCAGTCATCACGGCTTGCTACACGAACATCGCCATCTCGGTGTCCTTCTCGCGTGACTCCGGCGCCTTGAAGCGGATACATGGGTCACCGCTGCCGGTGTGGAGCTACATGACCGCTCGCATCGCTCATGCCGTGGTCGTCGCGATTTTGCTCGTCGTCCTCTGCTCGGCCTTCGGAGCCATCTTTTACGGAGCCACGCTGCCGACCCGGACGCTGCCCGCATTTGCGTTGACGTTGATCGTTGGCGCCGCGGTTTTTTCCGCGTTGGGAGTGGCGGTCACCGGATTGATTCCAAACGCTGACGCGGCGCCCGCCGTGGTCAACGGCACGATCCTACCGTTGCTGTTCGTATCCAACGTATTCATCCCACTCCAGAACCCGCCGCAGTGGCTCGACATCGTCGGCAAGATCTTTCCGGTACGCCACTTCGCGGATGCGCTCATCGGCTCGTTTTTCCAGTTGAGCGGGTCAGGGCTGCACACGAACGATGTCCTGGTTCTGGGCGCGTGGGGAATCGGTGGCTTGATTCTCGGCATCCGCTTCTTCCAGTGGGAACCGCGAGTCTGATGGCCACGATCTTCACCCAGATCATCGAGGGCCGGCTGCCCGCGCGCTTTGTCTGGAAGGACGACGACTGCGTCGTCTTCCTGTCGAACCGACCGCTGCGACCCGGTCACTGCCTGGTCGTGCCCCGGCAGGAGATCGATCACTGGATCGATCTTGATCCAGGCTTGTTGTGCCACCTGGCCGAGACCGCCCAGGCGGTCGGCCACGCTCAAATGGCGGGATTCAATCCGGAACGGATCGGGGTCATGCTGGCCGGTCTGGAAGTGCCCCACTGTCACTTTCATGTGGTGCCGATTCGTGGCCTTCACGATCTCGATTTCGGAAACCAGGACCCGAATCCGGATCCGAAGATGATGGACGGAGCCGCCGCTACGATCCGGCGCGAGCTGCGCCGCCTTGGTTATACGCAGGTCAGCGACTAGGCCAGCGCTTTCTCCAGCTGCTCGAGGTGCAGCTCCAGATGCGACACGAGCGGCAGCCGCGCGATGTCTTCCGCGCTCATGACCGATCCGTCGTCGATCTTCACCGTCTGCCGCAGGGCCGAGGGTTCGGCGGTCCGCAGCGCTTCGACCGTTCGGGCTTGATCCTCGCGGGCTGTGCGCACAAGTTGCTCAGCGGGCAGCTCTGACATCTGTTTGCCGGCGACGTCCCGCAAGTTGACCTGATCCAGCAGTCCGAAGTCGGCGACCTTGCCCGATGCCACGCGGTGGACGAGCACGCCGTAGAACTTGGACACCACGGCGATGTGGGCGAGGATCTCTTTGGCATTCCACTGATTGCCATCGCCGGGCTCGTCCTTCACTCGGGCACCCAGCTCGCTCACTCGCTCTGAGATTCTTTGAAGGCGATCCGCGAGCATGTGGCGTTCGCGATCTACATATGTGTCCATGAAGGACTTGACGTCGTCCATGGTGAACGAGTTCTCAATTTTCATTCCATCCTCAGACTAAGCCAGAATCGAGGCATGTGCTATGGCGATCACTCACGGCCACCACTTCCTCCCATCAGTGGCGCAGCCGCGGATCATGGCGAATTCACGCTGACTGCGTCCGACGGCACCGAATTCGCTGCGTATTTCGCGCGCGCCTCCCAGCCAAACGGTGCCGGAATGGTGGTCCTGCCTGACGTCCGTGGTTTGCACCGGTTCTACAAAGAGCTGGCCCTGCGATTTGCCGAGACGGGAATCGATTCGGTCGCGTTCGATTATTTCGCGCGCACGGCGGGTATCGGCGACCGCAGCGACGCCTTCGAGTACATGCCGCATGTGCATCAGACCACCGCGGAGGGCATCGCCGCCGACGCTCGAGCTGCAATCGACTACTTGCGGAGCAAAGACGGCGGGGCGGTGAAGGCGGTGTTCACGGTCGGATTCTGCTTTGGCGGCTCCAACTCCTGGAACCAGTCCGCTCTCCAAGACGACCTCAACGGCTGCATCGGCTTCTACGGCCGTCCGGTCCGCAGCGAACCGTTCGTCCCGCGGATGAAGGCGCCGCTCTTGATCCTGGCCGCGGGGGCCGACGCCGCGACCACTCCCGAGCAGAACCACGAGTTCGACCAAGCGCTGACCGCGGCCGGCGTCCCGCACGAAATGCACGTGTACCCAGGTGCTCCCCACAGCTTTTTCGACCGCCACTCCGCAGAATGGAAGGATGCCAGCGATGACGCCTGGCGTCGGATCTTGGACTTCGTAGAGAAACACCAGTAGCCGGACGTATATTGGCCGGGTGGCGAAAGTGGCCCCGAGGTCCAAAAACGCCAGGGTCGCACCGAAACTGCCCGCCGGTCTGATCGCGGAGCTCGAAGCCCGCCGCGCCGGCATGGCCCGGCACATGGCCCGCGCAGTCGTGGGCTTGGTCCGCTGGGATGCCTCGACCGGCGTTCCCCCGCAGCGAGACGCCATCGTTCGCGCCTGCGAGGCCGGTCTCGACCTCTTCCTCGCTACGGCGAAGGAAGCGAGGCCGGCCACTCAAGAGGAGCTCCGTCGGGTCGCACAGCTCGGCATTCTTCAAGCCAGAAGCAGCCAGTCGGTGGAGCCGATCCTCGCCGCATACAGGATTGCCGCCCGCGTGGCTTGGGACGAGATCCTCCGCGCCTGGCGCGGTCACCAAGAGGCCACACCCGAGGCGATCATGCTGATCGCCAACTACGTCTTTGCGGCGCTGGACCAGGTCGCCGCCGAGGTCACCAAGACTTATCTGCACGCGCGCGAGCAGCACATGCAGCGCGGCACGCGTGCCCAGGCGCGACTCTTCCACGCGCTGATCAGCGACAACTTCGATTCAGAGCTCGAGCTCCAGCGCCAGGCGCTTGCCCTCAACACTCCACTCGCCGCCTCCGGATACATCGCGATCGTGTGCAAGCTGGTCGTGAGCAATCGGGATGGCGAGCGTGGAGGGCAGGCGCTGGCCGAGGTCGCCGCGACGCTGAACTCGCCCCGCACCGCGCTGATCCATGCCACCGATCCGAGCACGCTCGTCGTGCTGTGGCCCGCAGACACGCTGGCGGATCACGATGAAGCCCGCCAGTTCGTGGCCCAGCTGCAGGAGACCGCGGCTCAGCGATCCGGCCCGGTCAAGGCGCGGGTCAGGGCGGGCATCGGCGGCTATCACCCTGGCCTCCACGGCATTTCGCGCTCGTACCTCGAGGCGCAGCAGGCGATCGAGGCCGGTCGTAAGCTGCGGCCCGACTCCGTGGTCCACGGCCACGACGAGGTCATCCCGCAGCTGGTGCTGGCTCAAAACCCACTCCTGGCCGAGCGGTTCGTGAACCAGAGCTTGGGGCGGCTGGGCGATCCCCAGCTGCGCAACCGGCAGCAGCTGCTCGAGACTCTGGAGGCTTACCTCGCCCGTGGTTCGGTCAAGGATGCCGCGGCAGCACTGGGCCTGCACCGGCACACGGTGCTCTACCGGCTCGAGCGCCTGCGCGAGCTGCTTGGCGATCTGGACGTCCCGGCGACCCGGTTCCGGCTCCAGCTCGCCCTCGACCTGCAAAAGCTGCTCTAATTCGATTTTCGACTTCAAGTCGAAAGAATGGCCGCTCTTTTACCACTCCGGGAGCGTGTCTATTGGCCTCCGCGTCCTTATGCTGGATGGCATGGCTGCTGCTCATCCCAATGGTCGTCGCGTGGCTGTAACCGGAATTGGGTTCATCACACCGATCGGAAACGACACGGAAACGGTGTGGTCGAACCTGGTCGAAGGTGTCTCCGGCGTCGGCCGGATCACGCGTTTCGACACCACCAACTTCGACACCAAGATCGCCGCTGAGGTCAAGGACTTCAATCCCGAGCTATACATGGATCGCAAGACGGCCCGTCACATCGGCCGCTACTGCCAGTTCGCCCTGGCAGCCTCGAAGCAGGCGCTGGCACAGGCTGGGCTCGATCCGGCGCAGATGAACCCAGACGATGTCGGCGTGATCGTCAGCTCAGGCATCGGTGGCATGGAGGAGATCGAGAAGAGCCACACCGCTTTGATGGAAAGAGGGCCGAAGCGCATCAGCCCGTTCACCGTGCCGATGATGATCGCGGACATGGCGGCGGGCATCGTCGCCATTCACACACACGCGGGCGGACCCAATTACGCGATCGTCAGCGCGTGCGCCTCCAGCGCACACGGAATCGGTGACGCCTCGGAAATCATCAATCGTGGCGACGCGGTGGCGATGATCGCC